>NZ_JBHYMK010000051.1:0-58935 GCF_042743065.1 Streptomyces sp. NPDC058872 | reverse complement strand
GTGCCCCCGTCGCGGGGGCACCGGGCCTCGGTGCTCTTCGGTGCTCTTCGGTGCTCCTCGTGGCGCTTCGTCGCTCCTCGTCGTTCCGGAGCCCGCCGACCCGACGCGAACCGGCCCTGCCCCGCCTACTCGACGGCGCCGAGCTTCTCCATGACCCCCAGCAGGTCGTACTGCCACCAGCCCTCGACGGCCTTGCCGTCCTCCCGGAAGCGGTGCACGACCATCCCGGTCGCGCTCAGCTCCATTCCGGTGGGCTGGATCCCCATGAAGTCGCCGACGTGGGTGCCCTTCCAGGTCCAGCGGGTGCAGACCCGGTCGCCGTCGGCGAGCTGGTCCTCGACCGTGAAGTCGAAGTCGAACGCGCCCCGCCACATTTCGATCTCGCGCCGTACCGCGTCCATGCCGTGCGCCTCGCTCGGACTGTTCGGATCGTGGTCGCGGTACCCCTCGGCGAGCACCTCGTCCAGCGGCGGGAGCTCACCGGACGTGGAGATCAGTTCGAGCAGCCGTCGTGAGGTCGCCTTGTACATCTGCTCGTCCCGGACGACGTCCAGGTCCGTGAAGGTCGGCATCTCGTCACAGAGCGCGACCATCTCCCGGAAGATCCGATCGGTCTCGGGGAGCTGCGAGTTCTGCATGGCCACGTCGTAGGAGGGGAACTCGACGATCTCCACGACGTGGGAGGCGTCGGAACGGTCCTTGCCGACGATGCTGTGGGTGGCGGTGCGCTTGCCCTTGGTCTGTTCGACCCACCGGTCCATGAGCCGGTTCAGGTCGTCGACCCGGCTCGTCTTGCAGTCGATGATTTGCACGAACGTCATGACGACCTCCCGACCCAGCTGGGACCTTTCCAGTCTAGGCCGGGAGCGCCTCTGTCGAGCGGTGGAGGGAGACAGGGGCCACGGAGACTACTGGGGCCCGTACTTGCGGCCCGCCTTGGAGGAGACCCCGCCGAGCAGACCGCGCGGCGCCAGCTTCACCACGCCCATGAGGGCCTTGTAGCGGGGGTCGGGGATCGACAACGTCTTCCCGCGCTCCAGGTCCTGGAGCGCGGCCGAGGCCAACTTGTCCGCATCGAGCCACATCCAGCCCGGAATGTTGTCCGTGCCCATCCCGGCCCGCTCGTGGAACTCGGTCCGCACGAAGCCGGGGCAGAGGGCCATCAGCCGCACCCCGCTGCCCGCCAGGTCCCGGGCCGCGCCCTGGGTGAACTGCACGACCCAGGCCTTCGAGGCGCCGTAGGTGCCGCGGGGCACGAAGGCCGCCACCGAGGCGACGTTCACCACGGCGCCCCGACGCCGGTGCTTCATCGAAGCGGAAGCCGCCGAGGTCAGCCGCAGCACCGCCTCGCAGTGCACCGTGAGCATCTTCAACTCGTCGGCCATGGAGACTTCGAGGAAGCGACCCTTGTTGCCGAAGCCCGCGTTGTTCACCAACATGTCCACCGGTTGCCTCGGGTTCGACAGCCGGGCCTCGACCGCGGCGATGCCCTTCTCCTCGGAGAGGTCGGCCGCGAGCACCTCGGCTTCGACGCCGTGCCGGTCGTGCAGTTCGGTGGCCTGTTCCCGCAGCCGGTCCGCGTCCCTGGCCACGAGCACGACGTCGTGGCCGTCCGCGGCCAGTCTCCGTGCGAAGGCGGCCCCGATGCCCGCAGTGGCGCCCGTAATCAGTGCAGTCGTCATACGGGCACGTTAATGCCCCCTCCGAGCACTACGCCCGGGCGTAGTGCTCCGCGTACTGGCGGGCCAGTGCCAGGAGGCCGGACTCCATCCACTCGGCAGCGACCAACGTGCCCGGCAGCAGGGCGCGTTCGGTGGTCGCGGCCCGGTGCAGCAGTGCCACGGTGATGTCGTGGTCCGGTCGGTGCACCACGGAGATCGGGTCGCCCGCCCGTACCTCACCGGGCACGATCACCCGCAGCAGCGCCCCGGGACCGGCCTCCGACTGCGTGAACCGCTTCACCCACCCCTCCTCCTCGATGAAGCCCGCGAACGTGCGGCACGGGATGCGACCGCCGGTCACTTCCAGGACCAGTTCCGCCCCGATCCGCCACCGCTCGCCGATCAGCGCCCCGTTCACGTCGAGGCCGCGGGTGGTCAGGTTCTCGCCGAAGGAGCCGTTGGCCAGTTCGCGGCCGAGCTCGCGCTCCCACAGGTCGATGTCCTCCCGGGCGAAGGCGTAGGCCGCCCGGTCGTCGCCCCCGTGGAAGCGCAGGTCACAGACGGCGTCCCCGGCGACCCCGCTCCCCCCGACGCCGGGCGCCCCCGGCGCCTCGATCCGCACGGGCCCCTCCACGGGACGCTTGTCGATGCCCGTCACCCCCGAAGCGGCCTCGGTGTACTCCACGGCCCGGGGACGGCCCACATTCACACTCAGCAAGGTCATGGGGGCACCCTACGGGCGGTGATCTCAAAGGCGTGCGTCAGATCGGGCGACTTCACCCAAGCTGCTCTTATGATGGAACGCATGATCGAGGCACGCCACCTCCGCGTCCTGCGCGCCGTCGCCGCCACCGGCTCCTTCTCGGCCGCCGCGCGCGAACTCGGCTGCACCCAGCCCGCCGTCAGCCAGCAGATGAAGGCGCTCGAAGCCTCCGCCGGCACCCCGCTGCTCATCCGTACCGGACGCGAGATGCGCCTCACCCAGGCGGGCGAGGTCCTGGTCCGCCACGCCTCCGGCATCCTCGCCGGGCTCACCGCGGCCGAAGAGGAGGTCGCCGCCATCGCGGGGCTGCGGGCCGGTCGCGTCCGCCTGGTCTCCTTCCCGAGCGGCAGCTCCACCTTGGTGCCCACCGCGCTGGCCGCCCTGCGGGCCGCGCACCCGGGCACCCGGGTCTCCCTCGTCGAGGCCGAACCGCCGCGCTCGATCGAGATGCTCCGCGAGGGCGACTGCGACATCGCCCTCGCGTTCCGGTACGGGGTCGGCCAGGCGGAGTGGGACGACCTGGTGGTCCGTCCGCTCCTCGCCGACCGGCTCGTCGGCCTGGTGCCCGAGGGGCACCGGCTCGCCGGATCCGGCCCGGTCCGCATCGAGGAGCTGGCGGACGAGTCCTGGATCGCGGGTTGCCCGCGCTGCCGCCGTCAGCTCGTGGACGTCTGTCGGGAGTCGGGTTTCACCCCCCGCATCGACTTCGCCACCGACGACTACCCGGCCGTGGTCGGCTTGGTCGGTGCCGGTCTGGGGGTGGCCGTACTGCCGGAGCTGGCCATCGAGTCCGTACGGCCCAAGGGGGCCCGGACCGTGGTCGTGGAACCGGCCGTGGAGCGGGAGATCGTGGCCCTGACGCTGCCCGACCTCGCGCAGGTCCCGGCCGTCGCCGCCACGCTCGACGAGCTGGTCCGCGCCGCGGCGCGCGGATAGGGCGACACTGCGCCTCACCGCACGCGCGCGGCGGCGTCAGTTCTTGCCCGATCCTCCGAAAAAACGTTCCTTCACATACGGTCCCCGACGGATGTCATGGACGTCATGGATGTCATGGACGCGGTGGACGCGGCCGTCGGCGGCGTCGCGATCAGGCGATTGCGCGCGCGTCCCATGAGTTCTTCGCGTTCGTCCTCGGTGAGGCCGCCCCATACGCCGTAGGGCTCGCGTACGGCGAGTGCGTGTGCTGCGCACTCCGCGCGCACCGGGCACCGCATGCAGACCTCTTTCGCCGAGTTCTCGCGCGCACTCCGTGCCGCGCCGCGCTCTCCCTCGGGGTGGAAGAACAGGGAGCTGTCGACCCCGCGGCAGGCCGCGAGCAGTTGCCAGTCCCACAGATCGGCGTTGGGTCCGGGAAGGCGGGAGAAATCTGCCATTGCGCTTGTCCCCTTGAAACCGTGTCGAACGGATAGGTGGGCGGGTGGATGGCTGATGGTCGGGGCTCCTCCGGTCCCCGACGGGTCCGGTCGGTACACCTACTGTCGAAGCAGATGTAAATATGACTCATTGCGAATCTAGTCACAGACACCGCGAAAAGGGAAGAAAACCAGCTAAATGGGGCATAGCTTTGGATGTCGAGACATGTGATCCGCAATCGAGCTGCGACACTCTCCTCCGCGTACGGCTCCTCACGTAGAGTGCCGAAGGCCGCCGTCCGGCCCGTAACTCTTTCGGGTGACCGTCGTTGAGAGTGCGGAGGCGGTTGAAGGAATAAGCGATCGGGCAGGTGTCCGAGAGCGTCAACCGCACAGGTGACGATACGTACAGCCCTGGAGGCTCAAGGTGACGCGCAACAGCTGCGAGAGCCGCGGAGGTCAGGCATGACATCCGTTCTCGTCTGCGACGACTCCCCGCTTGCCCGAGAGGCGCTCCGCCGCGCGGTCGCGACCGTGCCCGGCGTCGAGCGCGTGACCACCGCGGCCAACGGCGAGGAAGTCCTCCGCCGCTGGGGCGCGGACCGCTCGGACCTGATTTTGATGGACGTGCGCATGCCCGGTCTGGGCGGCGTGGAGACCGTCCGCCGGCTGCTCTCCGCGGACCCCGGCGCCCGCATCATCATGCTCACGGTCGCCGAGGACCTCGACGGCGTTGCGCTCGCGGTCGCCGCGGGCGCCCGTGGCTACCTGCACAAGGACGCCTCCCGTGCCGAACTGAGGGCCACGGTCACCCAGGCGCTCGCCGACCCGACCTGGCGACTCGCCCCGCGCCGACTCCGTTCGGCCGAGATGGGTGCCGCCCCCACCCTCACCGCACGCGAGATCCAGGTGCTCGAAGGCATGAGCCACGGCCGGTCCAACGCGGAGATCGGGCGTGAGCTCTTCCTCTCCGAGGACACGGTCAAGACGCACGCCCGACGCCTCTTCAAGAAGCTCGGTGCGTCCGACCGGGCGCATGCCGTCGCGCTCGGATTCCGCTGGGGTCTGGTCCGCTGAACCGCAGGTCACCCGCCGTCTCCCCGTCCTCGCCCGCGTCCGTCGCGGGGTGGACGGGGCGGGCTTGTATCACTTCCCCGCGGAATGCCGCATCCTTGAGGGTGTGGAGTTCCTCGGGGACGAGTCGATCGAGCGGGAGGGGAGGGCGCGGGAGATGAGTGCCGGCGCACTTGCTCATAACGCTTCGGTGCACAACTACGGACGCGGTGCCGCGGACGCAGAGGCGTCGGGGCACCATGGAGCGATGCGCGACGACGAGACCGCGGGTCCCCCCATGCCCGCCGGGCAGGGGGAGATCGGTGCGCTCGTACACCGCGCGGTCGAGGGTGACGCCCAGGCCACTCACGACCTGCTCGCGCGCGTGCATCCGCTCGCACTGCGGTACTGCCGCACCCGCCTCAACCGGCTGCCCGGCGACGCCCGGCACTTCGTCGAGGACCTCGCCCAGGAGGTCTGTGTCGCCGTGTTGATGGCGCTGCCGCGCTACAAGGACACCGGCAGGCCCTTCGAGGCCTTCGTCTTCGCCATCGCCGGCCACAAGGTGGCCGACCTCCAGAGGGCCGCCATGCGGCATCCCGGTTCCACCGCCGTGCCCTCCGACGAGATGCCCGAGCGGCCCGACGATTCCCTCGGCCCCGAGGAGCGCGCCCTGCTCAGCGATGACGCCGAGTGGGCCAAGAAGCTGCTCGCCAACCTCCCGGAGAACCAGCGCGAGCTGCTCGTGCTGCGGGTCGCGGTCGGACTGACGGCCGAGGAGACCGGCCAGATGCTCGGCATGTCCCCGGGGGCCGTCAGGGTCGCCCAGCACCGGGCCCTCAGCAGGCTTCGCGCACTGGCCGAGCAGTAGACGTCGTCGGGGACCCAGGTCCCTTTCGTCCACGTGCGAACGTCCAAAGCTTCTCGCTGATCTTGGTCGTGGAATGAGACACCGCTCGGGCCCGTTAGCATGGACATCCCGCACCGATCAAGGCCATTTGGGAAGGTGTCATGACTGCCAACGTCGACGGAGTGCCCGACAAATTCGCGACACTCGGGCTGACCTACGACGACGTGCTGCTGCTGCCGGGTGCATCCGAGGTGCTCCCCAACGCGGTCGACACCTCGTCCCGCATTTCCCGGAACGTCCGGGTCAACATCCCGCTGCTCTCGGCGGCGATGGACAAGGTGACCGAGTCCCGCATGGCGATCGCCATGGCCCGCCTGGGCGGCGTCGGCGTGCTCCACCGCAACCTCTCCGTCGAGGACCAGGTCAACCAGGTCGACCTGGTGAAGCGCTCCGAGTCCGGCATGGTCACCGACCCCATCACGGTGCACCCCGAGGCCACGCTCGCCGAGGCGGACGCCCTGTGCGCCAAGTTCCGCATCAGCGGCGTCCCGGTCACCAGCCCGGACGGCAAGCTGCTCGGCATCGTGACCAACCGCGACATGGCCTTCGAGAGCGACCGCAACCGCCAGGTGCGCGAGGTCATGACGCCGATGCCGCTGGTCACCGGCAAGGTCGGCATCTCCGGCGTCGACGCCATGGAGCTGCTGCGCCGCCACAAGATCGAGAAGCTCCCGCTGGTCGATGACGCGGGCGTCCTCAAGGGCCTCATCACGGTCAAGGACTTCGTCAAGGCGGAGAAGTACCCGAACGCCGCCAAGGACGCCGAGGGCCGTCTGCTGGTCGGTGCCGCGGTCGGCGCCAGCCCCGAGGCGCTGGAGCGGGCCCAGGCGCTCGCCGCCGCCGGAGCGGACTTCCTGATCGTCGACACCTCGCACGGCCACAACAGCAACGCGCTGAGCTGGATGGCGAAGATCAAGTCCAGCGTGAACGTCGACGTGATCGGCGGAAACGTCGCCACCCGCGACGGCGCGCAGGCGATGATCGACGCCGGCGTCGACGGCATCAAGGTGGGCGTGGGCCCCGGCTCCATCTGCACCACCCGAGTGGTCGCCGGCATCGGCGTCCCGCAGGTCACCGCCATCTACGAGGCGTCCCTCGCGGCCCGTGCCGCCGGCGTCCCGCTGATCGGCGACGGCGGCCTGCAGTACTCCGGCGACATCGGCAAGGCGCTCGCCGCCGGCGCCGACACCGTGATGCTCGGCAGCCTCCTCGCGGGCTGCGAGGAGTCGCCCGGCGAGCTGCTCTTCATCAACGGCAAGCAGTTCAAGTCGTACCGCGGCATGGGCTCGCTCGGCGCCATGCAGTCCCGCGGCCAGGGCAAGTCGTACTCGAAGGACCGCTACTTCCAGGCGGAGGTCGCCTCCGACGACAAGCTCGTGCCCGAGGGCATCGAGGGCCAGGTGCCCTATCGCGGTCCGCTGGCGAACGTGCTGCACCAGCTCGTCGGCGGCCTCCGCCAGACCATGGGCTACGTGGGCGCCGCCACCGTCCAGGAGATGGAGTCCAAGGGCCGCTTCGTCCGGATCACCTCGGCGGGCCTCAAGGAGAGCCACCCGCACGACATCCAGATGACGGTCGAGGCGCCGAACTACAGCAGGAAGTAACACCGCGTGACCCCCGGGGGCGGTTCCGGCATGTGGCCGGAGCCGCCCCTTCGGTCTGTGTCGGGGATACTGGTAGGCGCAGACGTAGAGGGAAAGGCCACACATCGTGACTGAGATCGAGATCGGGCGCGGCAAGCGCGGCCGCAGGGCGTACGCGTTCGACGACATCGCCGTCGTGCCGAGCCGGCGCACCCGGGACCCGAAGGAGGTCTCGATCGCCTGGCAGATCGACGCCTACCGCTTCGACCTGCCGTTCCTGGCGGCTCCGATGGACTCGGTCGTCTCGCCGCAGACCGCCATCCGCATCGGCGAGCTGGGCGGCCTGGGCGTGCTGAACCTCGAGGGCCTGTGGACCCGGTACGAGGACCCGCAGCCGCTCCTCGACGAGATCGCCGAGCTGGACGAGGCGACCGCGACCCGCCGTCTGCAGGAGATCTACGCCGCCCCGATCAAGGAAGAGCTGATCGGGCAGCGCATCAAGGAGGTGCGCGACTCCGGCGTCGTGACCGCCGCCGCGCTCTCCCCGCAGCGCACCGCACAGTTCTCCAAGGCCGTCGTCGACGCCGGCGTGGACATCTTCGTCATCCGCGGCACGACGGTCTCCGCCGAGCACGTCTCGGGTGCGGCCGAGCCGCTGAACCTCAAGCAGTTCATCTACGAGTTGGACGTCCCGGTCATCGTCGGCGGCTGCGCCACGTACACCGCGGCCCTCCACCTGATGCGCACCGGTGCGGCGGGCGTGCTCGTCGGCTTCGGCGGCGGCGCCGCGCACACCACCCGGAACGTCCTGGGCATCCAGGTGCCGATGGCGACCGCGGTCGCCGACGTGGCCGCGGCCCGCCGCGACTACATGGACGAGTCCGGCGGTCGCTACGTGCACGTGATCGCCGACGGCGGCGTGGGCTGGTCCGGTGACCTGCCGAAGGCGATCGCCTGCGGCGCCGACGCCGTGATGATCGGCTCCCCGCTGGCGCGGGCCACGGACGCACCCGGCAAGGGCCACCACTGGGGCATGGAGGCCGTCCACGAGGACGTGCCGCGCGGCAAGCTGGTCGACCTGGGCATCGTCGGCACCACCGAGGAGATCCTCGCGGGTCCGTCGCACACCCCGGACGGTTCGATGAACTTCTTCGGCGCCCTGCGCCGCGCGATGGCCACCACGGGCTACAGCGAGCTCAAGGAGTTCCAGCGGGTCGAGGTGACGGTCGCGGACGCGGAGCACAAGCGCTGATCTCCGCTCCACGGACGCCCGGAGGGGCCGCGCACTGGTGCGCGGCCCCTCCGCCGTGTGCGGGCGGGGCCCGGAGGGGGTTCCGTCCGGCGGTGGCGGCCGGGCGCCCGTGTGGCGGAGCAGGGCTCAGAGGCGGTGGGCGGCTCCGGCGGGGGTGGCTCCACGGGTGTCCAGGAGCAGTTGCGCCTTCACGGCGAGGCCCTGGAGGTCGTACGTGCGGTGGTGCTGGAGGAGCACCGTCAGGTCGGCGTGGGCGGCGGCCTCGTACAAGGAGTCGGCGCGGGGCACGGGCAACTCGCGGACGCGCCAGTCCGATGCGTGCGGGTCGTGGTAGCTGACGGCCGCGCCCAGGTCCATGAGGCGGCGGGCGATCTCGTCGGCGGGGGAACCCTGGCGGTCGGGGAGGTCGGGCTTGTAGGTGATGCCGAGGAGCAGGACCCGGGCGCCGCGGGCGGACTTGCCGTGCTCGTTGAGGAGGGTGGCGGCGCGCTGGACGACGTACTGCGGCATCCGCTCGTTGACCTGTCCGGCGAGTTCGACGAGGCGGAGCGGTCGGTGGGCGCCGACGGTGTCGACCGGGACGCCGTGGCCGCCGACGCCTGGCCCGGGGCGGAAGGCCTGGAAGCCGAAGGGCTTCGTCTCGGCACAGCGGATGACGTCCCACAGGTCGACCCCGAGTTCGTGGCAGAGGACCGCCATCTCGTTGACGAGCGCGATGTTGACGTGCCGGAAGTTGGTCTCCAGCAGCTTGACCGTCTCCGCCTCGCGGGGGCCGCGGGCGCGTACCACCTTTTCGGTCAGGCGCCCGTAGAAGGCGGCGGCGGATTCGGTGCAGGCCGGGGTGAGGCCGCCGATGACCTTGGGGGTGCCGGCGTAACCGTGGGTGCGGCTGCCGGGGTCGATGCGGCCGGGGGAGTAGGCGAGGTGGAAGTCGCGTCCGGCCCGGAGGCCGGATCCCGCTTCGAGGGTCTCGCGGAGGAGGCCTTCGGTGGTTCCCGGGGGGACCGGGGACTCCAGGATGACGGTGGTGTGGGGGCGCAGCCGGGCGGCGAGCGTGCGGGCGGCTTCGGTGACGGCGCCGAGGTCGAGGGTCCGGTCGGGTCCCAGGGAGGTCGGGGCGCAGAGGACGGCGGTGCGGACCCGGCCGAGTTCGGTGGGGTTGCTGGTCGCGCGGAAGCCGCCCGCGAGCATCCGGCGGATCTCGGGGGTGGTGAGCGAGCCGTCCACGGGGGAGCGGCCGGCGGCGAGTTCGGCGACGGGGCGGGGGTCGGCGTCGTAGCCGATGGTCTTGATGCCGGCGGCGCCGGCGGCCTGGGCCAGGGGGAGGCCGTGATGGCCGAGGCCGATGACGGCGAGATCAGCGGGCATGGGGGTTTGGCCGTCCTTCCCGGTAGCCGGAGGGAACGCGGTGCGCACGCCCGGTGGACAGAACGGATCGAGCGCAATGTCAGACTAGGCGTAAATATGACCGATATCTGGCATTGCAGGGGTGAAGGTCGCCGCATGTTATCCACAGGTGGGCGGCGAGGCGGTGGCTGAAGTCGCGGGAGCGGGACAGAATCGAGCTGTGGGCCGGACCACACGGGGCCGGTTCACCGCTCGTGCGCGGACGGACCGGGCGCGCACGCCGGGTGCGGCGCGCACGGGACCGACGGGGGACGACGGGAGGCAGCAGCGTGAGGACAGCGACACTGGGGCCCGCCGAGCGCGCCGAGGCGCTCGTGGCCATGAGCGAGCGAGAGCTGGACGTGCTGGTCGTCGGCGCCGGAGTGGTCGGTGCCGGCACCGCCCTGGACGCCGTCACCAGAGGACTTTCCACCGGCATCGTGGAGGCCCGTGACTGGGCCTCGGGCACCTCCAGCAGGTCCAGCAAGCTCGTCCACGGGGGTCTGCGCTACTTGGAGATGCTGGACTTCGCCCTCGTGCGCGAGGCGCTCAAGGAGCGCGGACTCCTCCTGGAGCGGCTCGCACCCCACCTGGTGAAGCCGGTCCCCTTCCTCTATCCGCTCCAGCACAAGGGTTGGGAGCGTTTCTACGCCGGATCCGGGGTCGCGCTGTACGACGCGATGTCCCTCTCGTCCGGCCACGGCCGTGGCCTCCCCGTCCACCGTCACCTCTCCCGGCGCAATGCCCTGCGGGTCGCCCCCTGTTTGAAGAAGGACGCCCTCGTCGGTGCCCTGCAGTACTACGACGCCCAGATGGACGACGCCCGCTTCGTCACCACCCTGGTGCGCACGGCCGCGGCCTACGGCGCCAGGGCCGCCAGCCGGGCCCGTGTCGTCGGCTTCCTCCGCGAGGGCGAGCGGGTGGTCGGTGCGCGCGTCCAGGACGTCGAGGCGGGTGCCGAGTACGAGATCCGGGCCAAGCAGATCGTCAACGCCACCGGGGTGTGGACCGACGACACCCAGGCCCTCATCGGCGAGCGCGGCCAGTTCCACGTCCGCGCCTCCAAGGGCATCCACCTCGTCGTGCCCAAGGACCGCATCCACTCGACCACCGGACTGATCCTGCGCACCGAGAAGTCCGTGCTGTTCGTCATCCCCTGGGGACGCCATTGGATCGTCGGCACCACCGACACCGACTGGGACCTCGACAAGGCCCACCCCGCCGCCTCCAGCGCCGACATCGACTACCTGTTGGAACACGTCAACACGGTCCTCGCCACCCCGCTCACCCGGGACGACGTCCAGGGCGTCTATGCGGGTCTGCGGCCCCTCCTCGCCGGCGAGTCGGACGCCACCAGCAAGCTCTCCCGCGAGCACACCGTGGCCCACCCGGTGCCCGGCCTCGTGGTCGTGGCGGGCGGCAAGTACACGACCTACCGCGTGATGGCGAAGGACGCCGTCGACGAGGCGGTGCACGGCCTCGACCAGCGCGTCGCGCCCTGCGTCACCGAGGACACGCCGCTCCTCGGCGCCGAGGGCTACCGCGCCCTGTGGAACGCACGGGCCAGGATCGCCGCCAGGACCGGTCTGCACGTGGTGCGGGTCGAGCACCTCCTCAACCGGTACGGCTCCCTGACGGAGGAACTGCTCGACCTCGTGGTGCGCGACCCGGCGCTCGGCGAACCGCTCGCCGCCGCGGACGACTACCTGCGCGCCGAGATCGTCTACGCCGCCTCGCACGAAGGCGCGCGCCACCTCGACGACGTGCTCACCCGGCGGACCAGGATCTCCATCGAGACCTTCGACCGGGGCACCCTCAGCGCCCGCGAGTGTGCGGAGTTGATGGCACCGGTCCTCGGCTGGGACGACCACCAGGTCGAGAAGGAGGTCGAGCACTACGAGAAGCGGGTGGAAGCGGAGCGCGAGTCGCAGCGGCAGCCCGATGACCTGACGGCGGACGCCGCCCGGCTCGGGGCGCCGGACATCGTGCCCATCTGAGCGGGCGTCCGGCAGGGCGCGGCGGAAGGGGCGGGACCCGAGGGAACCTCGGGGCCGTGCGGAGGCGTCGTATCCCGGAGTACGGACCCGGGGGCGTCACCCGGCCCGAGGTGAGAGACAATGGCCTCTCTTCCAGGGCGGGTTACCGCATCGCGCGGGAAGCGGCAGACGCGGCGAAGATCAGGGATCGCAGAGGGGACGCATGTCGGAGGCGGAGCAGTCGCGGGACGCGGCGAGGGAGCCCGGGCGGGACGTCGCCCCGGGGGCCGTGACCGACGGCAAGCGGGGAACGGTCCCGGCCGCGCGCGAGCCGGAGCGGGACACGAAGGACGTGCAGGTCAGCGGGGCTTCACCCGAGTCCGAAGGCGCGCCCGAGCCGGAGCGGGGCGTCGAGGACGCGGAGCCCGCCCGGTCCGTCGTGCGGCACGAGGGGGACCCCCGGGACATGAGTGGACCTCAGGACGCGCGGGACCCGCATGAGGTGAAGGCTGCTCAGGACGTCCCGGTCGATCCGGTCACGGCCTCGGAAGGGGCCGGGCCCGGGGCGCCGGAGGCCGCCGAGCGCGGGCGGCTGCGCGGAACCGAGCCGTCGACCGGGCGGGCCGGATTCGGCGCCGGCGAGGGCGCCGGAGAGAAGGGCCACCGGACGTCCGCCGCCGCGCGGGGTGACGGGGCGAGCACGGGAACGGCCGGCGGGGGACGCCTGCTCGCGGGCCGCTACCGGCTCGGCGCGGTCCTCGGCCGGGGTGGCATGGGCACCGTCTGGCGCGCCGTCGACGAGACCCTCGGCCGCACGGTCGCCGTCAAGGAGCTCCGCTTCCCCAACAGCATCGACGAGGACGAGAAGCGACGCCTCATCACCCGGACCCTCCGCGAGGCGAAGGCCATCGCCCGGATCCGCAACAACGGCGCCGTGACCGTGTACGACGTCGTCGACGAGGACGACCGCCCGTGGATCGTCATGGAGCTCATCGAGGGCAAGTCCCTCGCGGACGCCGTGCGCGAGGACGGCACGCTCACGCCCCGGCGTGCCGCAGAGGTCGGCCTCGCGATCCTCGACGTGCTGCGCTCGGCGCACCGCGAGGGCATCCTGCACCGCGACGTGAAGCCGTCCAACGTGCTGATCGCCGACGACGGTCGGGTGGTCCTCACCGACTTCGGCATCGCCCAGGTGGAGGGCGACCCGTCGATCACCTCCACCGGCATGTTGGTCGGTGCCCCCTCGTACATCTCGCCGGAGCGCGCCCGTGGCCACAAGCCCGGCCCGGCCGCCGACATGTGGTCACTGGGCGGCCTGATCTACGCGGCGGTCGAAGGCAGCCCGCCCTACGACAAGGGCTCCGCCATCGCCACCCTCACCGCGGTGATGACCGAGCCGGTCGACCCGCCCAAGAATGCGGGACCGGAGCTGGAGCAGGTCATCTACGGCCTGCTGGCCAAGGATCCTGCCCAACGGCTCGACGACGCCCGCGCCCGGGTACTGCTGCGCGCCGTGCTCGACGCGCCCGAGGCGGCGCCCGCGACCTCGCCCGAGGTCACCACCGTCGTACCGCTGCCGCCCTCCCCCCAGCGACCGGGGCCGTCGTCCGGAAAGGCGCCCGAGGCCGCCGCCGAGCGGATGCGGGGAGCGCTGCAGTCCGTGCGGAACGCCGCCGTCTCCGCGCAGGCGGAACCGCGGCCGGGGCTGGCGACCGAGCCGCTGCGGGGCGGCGGGAAGCCGACCCCGGCACGCGCCTCGCTGACCGATGTCGTACCGCGACGCACGCTCGTGATCGTCGCCGCGGTCGTCGTCCTCGCCCTGCTCGGGACGATCCTCGTGGTCTCCCTCAACGGCGGTGACGACAAGGGCGACCAGGGCAAGGGCGACACCAGCGCCTCGGCCGGGGCCAACGGTTCCGGCGGTTCCGGCGGGGCCCAGGACCCGTCCGCGGGCGGGCCCGGCCAGCAGGGCGGCACCCGTCCCGGTGACACCGGTGCCACCGGGACGACGGACACCGAGGGCGCGACCGGTTCCACGGACGGACGGAACGGCACCGAGCCCTCCGGGAAGCCCGGCGGCGACACGGCGGAGAAGCTGCCCGCCGGCTACGTCCCGGTCACCAGCAGCCGGTTCCACTTCTCGATGGCGATGCCCTCGGGCTTCACGGTCCGCTCCATCCCGGGGTACGACCTCGGCGGGATATTCAGCGAGAGCGGCGGCTTCCCGCGCGTCCAGGTCGACTACAACGACAGCCCCAAGGAGAATGCGGCGAGCGCCTGGGAGCTGGCCAAGTTGGGTGTTGCCGCCACCAGCAAGAACTACAAGCACCTCGGCATAAAGCCGGTCTCGTACAACGGCTACCCGACCGTCGCCGACTGGGAGTTCGAACGCACCCAGCAGGGCATGCGGATCCGGGTGCTCAACCGCGGCTTCAAGGTGAACGCCTCGCGCGGCTACTCCATCATGGTCAGCTGCAAGGCGGACGAGTGGGACGGCGCGGAGTGCCGGACGCTGCGCGAGACGGCGTTCGCCACGTTCAGCCCCGAGGACTGACCACCGGCACGTATCGTGAGAGCCGGTGGACCGGGTGCGGCCGAACGGAGTCGTTAACCGCACGGTGTTGGACCGGAATTGACGGACTCGTGTGCTCCTGCCCGATCCCGGAGGATCCGCGGGACCACGGGGAGAGCGTGCGCGCGTGGGGGAGGCGTCGTGGACGACTACGCGGGAAGGGTGCTCGCAGACCGCTACCGCCTGCCGCTGCCGCCAGCGGACGCCGATGCGTACGCCCCGGTGGAGACGCGTGCCTTCGACACGTACAGCGGGCAGGAGGTCCTGGTCCGCCAGGTCCCCCTGCCCGAGTTCGTCGATGCAGAAGTGCTCGACGACCGGGCCGGCCCGCCCGACCCCCACGGCGCCCCGGGGCGGACCTCCCGCCGACCGGCCGAGCCCCTCGTCCGCCGCGCGATCGAGGCCGCCCAGGCCGCCGCGCAGATTCCCGACCACCCCTTGCTCGACCAGGTCTTCGACGTCTTCGCGGAGGCCGGCTCGCTGTGGATCGTGAGCGAACGGGTGGCGGCCAGACCGCTCGCCGCCCTCCTCGCCGAGCGTCCCCTCAACCCGTACCGCGCGGCCGAGATAGGTGCCGACGTCCTCACCGCGCTGCGCGCGCTCCACGCCCACGGCTGGGTGCACCGGAACATCACCTCCCGGACCGTGCTCGTCTGCGACGACGGCCGGGTGCTCCTCACCGGCCTCGCGGTGGGCGCCGCCGAGGAGGCCCTGTGCGGCTACGCGCCGGTTCCGGAGGGGAGCGACGCTCTCGACAGCGGGGCCTACGGCGACGGGGCCTACGGCGACGGGGCGTACGGCGACGGGGCGGGCGCGCCGGAGCCGGTGGGACCCGCCGTCGAGCAGTACGCACCGGAGGCCGGGGACCACGGAGGACGGGTCGAGGAGTACGGGGGAGGGGGCGCGGAGTACGGGGGCGCGGAGTACGGCGTTGCCGGTGGAGAGGACGGCGCCGGGCCCCACGCGCACGGGGCCCACGTGCCCGCCGGGCTACTGCCCGCTCCGGCGCACGGCCCCCCGGCGCACCACACCCCGGCATACGGCACCCCGGCATACGGGGCCGAGGTCCTCGACGCGGAGGCCGGGGGAGGGGCCGGCGACGGGGGGCCCGAGGAAGCGCCCCCCGAGCCGTACGCGGCGGAGTCCGGAACCGGTGGGTCCCCGGGGCCCGTCCCGGACGCCTACGGTTCCGACCCCTATGGGCGGGCCGCGCCGGCCGTCACCGAGACGCAGCCGGCGGTCACCCCGCCGACCGCCGACGTGCGGGCCGCACGGGCCGGGGCCATCGCTGCCTACCGGGCCGGTGCACGGGCCGCCGCCCGGCTGGGCGAGACCGGGGCGCTCCCCGTCCAGCGCCCTGCGCCGCAGGCGTCCTCCGAACCGCCCCCACCGCCGACCGCGCAGGCACCCGGCGCGCCCGAGCCGCAGTGGTGGGCGCAGGTGGCGGACGAGGAGGACGAGGAGGACGACGAGGAGCCCCGCGGCGACGGCCCCACGACCGGTCCGCCCCCGCGGATGATGCTGGCCGGCAGTTGGAGCGACGGTCCGCACGCCGCACGGGACGGCTCGGGGCCGATCCCGGCCGGTGGGGGGTCGGGTTCCGGCAACGGCCCCGTGCTTCCCGGTTCCGGACGCCCCGCCCTGCCCGCCGGGTACACGGCGGCGACCCCCGGCGCCACGCCCCTCCCGGTCGCCGCCGGCACCGGGGGGGAAGCGCCGCTTCGCGTCCCGGCGCGGGCGCGGGCCGAGGAGTACCGCGGCCCGACCACCCGACTCGCTGCCGAACGGGCCCGCCAGACGAGGATCGCCGTCGTCGGTGCCGTCACCGAACGCTGGGCGCCCGAGCAGGCCGGGCCGGTGCACGAGAACTGGCGTCTGGCCCCGCCGATCGGCCCCGCCACCGATCTGTGGGCGCTCGGTGCGCTCCTCTACCGGGCCGTCCAGGGGCACGCCCCCTACCCCGAGGACAGCGCGGCCGAACTCGTGCAACTGGTCTGCGCCGAGCCGCCCGCCTTCGCCGAGGACAGCGGTCCGCTGCGTCCGGTCGTGGAGTCCCTGCTGCGCCAGGACCCGACCGAGCGGCCCGACTTCGAGGAGCTGCGCGGCTGGCTGCGCTCCCTCGTCCGCTCGGCACCGGAGCCGGAGGTCGGGCTCGGCGCCGTACCGCCGTCGGCGGTCGACGGGGCCCGGCTTCCGATCGTGCGTCGACGCGGCGAGCTGGTGCGGCGTTGGCGCAAGGGGGCGGGCGCGGGGCGCCACCGGCACAAGCGGCGCGAGGGACCGCGCGCCAAGGGCGGGTACCAGGAGCCGCAGGGGCAGGGGCAGGGGCGCGTCGCGGAGTACGCGTACGCCCCGGAGTACGCCCAGGACGGCGGACGCACGCACCCCCTGCCGGACCCTCACGAGGGTTCCCCCGATGACCACGGCGGGGCCTTCCCCGACGACTTCGGCGGGGGGTTCCGGGAAGGGCCCGGGGAACCCCTCCGAGAGGGATTCCGGGAGGACTTCGACGACGAGATCCCCCAACGCGCCGCTCGTGCGCCCCGCTCCTCCGCGCGCCCGGCGTCCGCCCGCGCCGGGGGCTCTCCGCGCGCCCTGGGCCGCACCCTCTTGACCCTGGTGTTCCTGCTGCTCGTCGGAGCCCTTGCGTACGCCGTCCTGTTCATGCCGGGCGAGGACGGGGAACCCACCGCTCCGGCCGCCTCCGCGACCGCTCCCGCCACGTCCTCCTCCACCGCGTCCCCGAGCCGTCCTTCCGCGAGCACCGAGCCGTCCGTCGAACCGACCGCGAAGCCGGTCACCACCCCGCCCGCGACGGACCCTTCGGCCCCCGAGCTGCCCTCCGGGTACGTCGTGCGCCAGGACCCGGAGGGGTTCAGGATCGGGGTCCCGAAGGACTGGCGGCGCAGTCCGATCAACGATGCCGGTCAAGTGCGCTACAGCGGAGGCGACTTCACCTTGATCGTGGTGCCCGGGCGGGACAGCGTCCAGAACAACGGATCGGACCCGCTGGAGTACCAGAACTCCAAGGAGCGCGAGTTGGAGCCGTGGCGGTCGTCCAGCTGGTCGCGGGCGGAGAAGGCGCGTCGGGTCGACATCGGTCGGACGCCGACGGCCGAGGGGCACTACACCTGGCTGGACAGCACGGGGCGCGAGGTCTTCGTGCGCAATCTGGTCCTGATCGACGGCGGTCGCTACTACGTGGTCCAGGTCATTGGACCGGAGAGCGAGCGCGACAAGGTCTCGGACGTCTACGAGCAGGCCACGAAGGCGTTCCGCCCGGGACGGTGAAGCGGTCGGAGCGGAGCGGGACGGTGGCCGGAAGCGGGTCGGGGGCGAAGCGGACGGTGGGGAGGGCCGGTTCGGCGGCGCCGTCGACCGTCGCCACCCGCCCGGTCGGACCACGAAGGGCCGGGCCGGACCGGGAGGGGACCGGACCGGGAGGGGGCCGGGCCGGACGGTGAACGGGGTGCTGACCCGGTGGTGAACGGGGGGCCGGACCGTCCGATATACGGAAGGTCCGCGTTCCCATCGGTCCACGGTCACAGTGCTGTTCCTATGGCCGCCCCGAGGTTCCGTCGCCCGTCCCCCCCTCCGTAACCTGGCATCTGAAGGAAACGGGCGGGGGCAAGTGGAGCATTCTCAGAACACAGAGGCGGGACTGTTGCTCGCCGGTCGATACCGGTTGGGCGAGTCCATCGGGCGCGGCGGTATGGGCAAGGTGTGGCGTGCCCACGACGAAGTGTTGCACCGCGTGGTGGCGGTCAAGGAGTTGACGGCGGGCCGGTTCGTGGCCGAAGCCGATCGGCTGGTGCTGCACGCCCGGACGCAGAAGGAGGCTCGGGCCGCCGCCCGGATCACCCATCCGGGCGTGGTGACCGTCCACGACGTCCTGGAACACGACAACCGGCCGTGGATCGTGATGCAGTACGTCGACGGGCCCTCGCTCGCCGAGGCGGCCAAGGAGGCCGGCACGATCGAGCCCCGCGAGGCGGCGAGGATCGGCTTGCACGTCGTCGGCGCACTGCGGGCCGCGCACGCGGCCGGGGTGCTGCACCGCGACGTCAAGCCGGGCAACGTGCTGCTCGCCCGTGACGGCCGCGTGCTCATCACCGACTTCGGGATCGCCGCGATCGAGGGGGACTCGACGATCACCCGGACCGGCGAGATCGTGGGCTCCATCGACTATTTGGCGCCCGAGCGGGTGCAGGGCGGCGACCCCGGACCCGCCTCCGACCTCTGGTCCCTCGGTGCCACCCTCTACGCGGCGGTGGAGGGCACGTCGCCGTTCCGCCGGACCTCTCCGATCAGCACCATGCAGGCCGTGGTGACCGAGGAGCCGCCGCCGCCGGAGAAGGCGGGGCCGCTGGCCCCCGTCATCGTCGCCCTGCTGCGCAAGGACCCGGCCCAGCGACCGCACGCCGACGAGGCCGAGCGGATGTTGCTCGACGCGATGGAAGGGCGGGCGCCGACGGCTGCCCATGCCTTCGTGCCGACCCAGCGCATCGTCCTGGAGGAGCCGGTCGTCGGGGCCGGTGACGCCGGCCCCGAGGACGACTCCGGCACGGGGACGGAGGGGCGGACGGCGGGTGATCCGCCCAGGGCCACCGCAGAGTGGCCCCGGGCGTCGCAGTTCCAGCGGTCCGGGGAGGACCACCCGCTGCACGGGTTGCGGGGATCCGCCCCTGCTCCGGTGCCCTCCGGACGGGGCCGCTGGCGGTCGGTCGCCCTCGCCGCGGTGATCGCCGGAGCCGTCGCCGGTGGCGCCGTCTTCGCCGCCATGAACGGCGGGAGCGGGGACCGGGTCCGCGGCGACGGCGAGCGGACGACGGCGACCGCCTCCGTGACCAAGGCCGCGGTCGACGTGGTCCCGGCCGGCTGGCACCGGGTCGAGGACCCGGAGGGCTTCGGCCTCGTGGTGCCGGACGGCTGGAAGCGGCAGAAGGAGGGGGACCAGATCGACTACACCCCGGACAACGGCCGCCACCGCATCCGGATCAGCATCGACCGGCAGCCCGACTTCGAGAACCCGTACATGCACGCGCTCGATCTGGAGGGCACCGTGGAGAAGCGGTTGCCGGAGTACCTGCGGGTCAAACTCGTCCAGAACACCTATCGCGACCAGGTCCGCTCCTGTCTCTGGGAGTTCAGCTGGACCGAGAAGAAGACGTTTCCCGGTCCCCGGCACGCCATCGACCAGATGTACTACGCCGATGACGGCACCGAGTACGCCCTGTACATGTCCTCGCCGGAATCGAGCTGGGAAACGACCCGGGAGCAGTTCGACGTCGTCCTCCAGCACTGGCGGGCGCCGGTGTTCTAGGGGGCGAAATAAATCTCCGTGCCGACCTCCCGCGGCCATGAGCCCCTGATCAGGGCTTATGTGCCAGTGATCGCTGGCGTGATGCGGAGGGCGGGTGAAAACACGTTACCGACGGGTACCCAAAGGGGGGAACGCGCCCTACCCTCGGGCTCATGACGGACTCGCAGGCCACCGCCGCCCCCACGGTTCCCGCCCCCGCCGCCGAGGCCGGCGCTCCCGCCCCGGCGGCCGGGGTCGCCGCCCCCTCCGGCGCGACCAACCCGGTCGCGGTCGCGCCCGCCGGCGTGCGGACCGCCGCCGACGTCGTGACGCCCGAACTGGTCGCCCGGCTCACCCGCGGCGTCGCCGGCTCCGGGCGCACCGCCAACCACACCCCCTTCACCGGGGAGAAGCTGGCCGACCTGCCGGAGTCCACCCCCGAGGACGTCGCCGAGGCCTTCGCCCGCGCCCGCACCGCCCAGGCGGCCTGGGCCGCCACTCCGGTGAGGGCCCGTGCCTCGGTCCTCCTGCGCTTCCACGACCTCGTCCTCCAGCGGCAGACGGAGGTCCTCGACCTGGTCCAGCTGGAGACAGGCAAGGCCCGCCTGCACGCCCACGAGGAGGTCCAGGCGGTCGCCGTCGCCGCCCGGCACTACGGCCGCAAGGCCTCCTCCTATCTGCGCCCCAAGCGCCACACCGGCGTCGTACCGACCCTCACCAAGGTCACCGAACTGCGTCAGCCGCGCGGGGTCATCGGCCAGATCGCCCCCTGGAACTACCCGCTCGAGCTCTCCGTCGGCGATGCGCTCCCCGCCTTCGTCTCGGGCAACGCCGTCGTGATGAAGCCCGACACGGAGACCGCGCTCACCGCGCTGTGGGCCCGTGACCTGCTCATCGAGGCGGGCCTTCCCGCCGAGGTCTTCCAGATCGTGCTCGGTGACGGACCGGTCGTCGGCCCCGAGGTCGTCAAGCACGCCGACTACGTCTCCTTCACCGGCTCCACCCGCACGGGTCGCGAGGTCGCCCAGGGCGCAGCCGCCCGACTCGTCGGCGTCTCCCTCGAACTCGGCGGCAAGAACGCGATGCTCGTCCTCCGGGACGCCGACATCGAGAAGGCCGCGGCCGGCGCCGTGCGCGCCTGCTTCTCCTCCGCCGGACAGCTCTGCATCTCCATCGAGCGGCTGTACGTCCACGAGTCCGTCGCCGACGCCTTCCTCGACCGCTTCGCCGCCCGCACCAAGGCCATGCGGCTCGGCACCTCCCTCGCGTACGGCGCGGACATGGGATCGCTGGTCGGCGAGCGACAGTTGGAGGCCGTCAGCCGCCACGTCGAGGAAGCCGTGGCGAAGGGCGCCCGACTCGTCGCGGGCGGTGTCGCCCGTCCCGACATCGGCCCGCTCTTCTACGAGCCGACCGTCCTCGACGGCGTCGAGGCGTCCATGGCCGTCTGCGCCGAGGAGACCTTCGGCCCGGTCGTCTCCGTCTACCGCTTCACGGACGAGGACGAGGCGATCGGACTCGCCAATGCCACCCCCTACGGCCTCAACTCCTCCGTGTGGACGAAGGACTCGCGCCGCGGCCACGCCGTCGCGGCCCGGCTGCGCACCGGTACCGTCAACATCAACGAGGGGTACGCGCCCGCGTACGGCAGCGTGCAGTCCCCGATGGGCGGCATGAAGGACTCCGGGCTCGGCCGCCGGCACGGTTCCGAGGGCATCCTCAAGTACACCGAGGCGCAGACCGTCGCCCAGCAACGGCTGGTGCCGCTCGCCCCCTCCTTCGGAATGGACGACGAGAAGCACGCGGCGTTCATGAGCACGTCCCTGAAGGTGATGAAGGCCCTGCGCCTGCGCTGACGCCGCTTCCCCGCCCGCCCCTTCGTACGAGGAGAGCCATGACCGCGGTACCCCCTGCCCAGAATCGGGACGAGGACGCTCCCCACGACGACGACTACGACTATGACGTCCTCGTCGTCGGCTCCGGCTTCGGCGGTTCGGTCACCGCCCTCCGCCTCACCGAGAAGGGGTACCGGGTCGGCGTCCTGGAAGCCGGACGCCGCTTCACCCGTGAGACCCTGCCGAAGAACTCCTGGGACGTGAAGAACTTCCTGTGGGCGCCCGCCCTCGGGCTCTACGGCCTCCAGCGCATCCATCTGCTCGGCAACGTCATGGTGCTCGCGGGCGCCGGGGTGGGCGGCGGGTCCCTGAACTACGCCAACACCCTCTACGTGCCCCCCGAGGCGTTCTTCGACGACCCGCAGTGGAAGGGCATCACGGACTGGCAGGACGAACTGCGGCCCTACTACGAGCAGGCGAAGCGCATGCTCGGCGTCCGCCTCAACCCGACGATGACCCCCTCCGACGTGCACCTGAAGTCCGCCGCGCAGACCATGGGCATCGGCGACACCTTCCACATGGCCCCGGTCGGAGTCTTCTTCGGGGACGGCCGCGACGCCGTCGGAGAGGACGGGGCCGGCGCGACCAGGGCGAAGCCCGGCGAAGAGGTCGCCGACCCGTACTTCGGCGGAGCGGGGCCTGCCCGTCGCGCCTGCACCGAGTGCGGCGAGTGCATGACCGGCTGCCGGCACGGTGCCAAGAACACCCTCAACGAGAACTACCTCCACCTCGCCGAGAAGGCGGGGGCCACCGTCCACCCCATGACCACGGTCGTCACCGTCACCGAGGACTCCCGGGGCGGCTTCGCGGTCAAGACCCTGCCCACCGACGCCCGGAGGAAGGGCCGGGGGCGGACCTTCACCGCCCGCCGGGTGGTCGTCGCAGCCGGAACGTACGGGACCCAGAGCCTGCTGCACCGGATGAAGGACACCGGTCTGCTGCCGCGGATCTCCGCCCGGCTCGGCGAACTCACCCGCACCAACTCCGAGGGCCTCGTCGGGGCCCAGACCACCAACCGCCGTTACCGCAAGCGCCACGGCAAGGAGAAGGCCGACTTCACCCGCGGCGTCGCCATCACCTCGTCCGTCCATCCCGACGAGAACACCCACATCGAACCCGTGCGGTACGGCAGGGGCTCCAACTCGATGGGGAGCCTCACCGTCCTCCAGGTGCCCTACGGGGCCCACCGGGTGCGCAACTGGTGCCTCAACCTGCTCAAGCACCCCGCGCTCGCCTTCCGCTCGCTGTCCAACTGGCACTGGTCCGAGCGGACCATCATCGGCCTGGTCATGCAGTCCCTCGACAACTCCCTGACGACCTACCGCAAGCCCGGCGGCATCGGAAAGGGCCTGCTCACCGCCCGTCAGGGGCACGGTGCGCCGAACCCGGTCCAGATCCCCGAGGCCACCCGGGCCGCCACCCTCCTCGCCGAAGAGATCAACGGCTTCGCCGGCTCCAACGTCGGCGAGCTGATGGGCACCCCGCTCACCGCACACTTCCTGGGCGGCTGTCCGATCGGCGCCGATGCGGCGAGCGGTGTGATCGATCCGTACCACCGGCTCTTCGGGCACCCCGGGATCTCCGTCGTCGACGGGGCCGCCGTCTCCGCGAACCTCGGCGTCAACCCGTCCCTGACGATCACGGCCCAGGCGGAGCGTGCCATGTCCTTCTGGCCGAACAAGGGGGAGGAGGACCGGCGCCCGGAGCAGGGCGAGGCGTACGTGCGGCTCGCGGCCGTCGAACCGAAGTCCCCCGCGGTTCCCGCCGGGGCCTTCGGCGCGCTGCGGCTGCCGTTCCTGGGGATGCCGGCGGTCCCCCCGAAGAAGGACTGACGTCCGATCCGCGCACGGGTCCCCGGCCGCGGGAAAGGGCGCTGCACCCCCCTCCGAGTGCAGCGCCCTTTCCGCTTTGGTGTTGCTGCATAGATGACCCCCGGACCTCGTGTTTGGTTGTAGGAGTTGCCCGGGATCTTCGTGTGATGCGCGTCACTTTCCGGGGTGGGTCGGTGCGGGCCGGTGCGGGCCGAGGGGAGGGCCGTGGACACCCGGGCATCGGGAAGGGCGCACCCGAAGGGTCCTTGCCCGCGGGAGCGGGAAAGGGCCCCGTGCGCACGATTCCGGTCGCGGCACGGGGCCCTTCGGGGTCGGCACCGGTGTCAGGGCAGCGGCGGTGCCGAGCGGAGCGGCGCCGGGGGGTGCGCCGCGAGGGGGAGGGAACGGGGGAGGGGGACGGGGAGTGTCAGAGGGATCGGCCGGTTGCGGTCGGCCCCGGGCGTCCCCGGGACCGACCGCCCTTTCTGGGTGACCGGGCTGCTGTCCCCTGCTGTCCGGTCACACGCGCTGGTGCGAGGTCCCACGGCGTACCGGAGGGGTACGCCACACGCCCCAGCGAAGCCACGCGTGGTTTTTTCGGGCCCGCCCCTGGCTGGCACGGACACCCGGACCAACGAAGCCCGGCGGCGGGCGGTCACGCGCCGTACGGGTGAGAGGAGGGCCGAACGCAGATCCGGGGAGCCACCCGGATGCGCCCCCGTACGGCTCCGCCGCCTCGGATGCGTTCCGTCCGCGGCTCCGCCGCCGTCAGATGCGCCCCCGGCACAGCTCCAGCATCGTCATCGCCAGCGCCGTGCCCGGCTTGCCCAGCGCCTCCCTGTAGTGGCCCAGGACCTCCATCTCGCGGGCCAGGTTCACCCGACGACCGCCCGAGGAGATGCGGGCCTCCTGGATGACGGCCGAAACGGCCATCCGCTCCTGGATGAGGCCGATGATCCGGTCGTCGAGCGCGTCGATGCGCTCACGGGCGCCGCCGATCAGCTCCGCCGCCTCATCGGTACGGGCGCCGGTCTGCTCCGTGGTGGTCTTCGCGGCCAGGGTCTTCGCGGTCATGCTGGGCTCCTCGTGGTGTCGGACGCCCGGGAGACGCGGCCCGGAGGGAAACAGAACGCCCCGGGCCTTGTCGGCCCGGGGCGCCTGGGAAGTCGCTTGTCAGTTGCTCAAGCAGCACGACCATGGCAGCCGGTGGGCCGGTTGCCATAGGTAAAGAGGAAGGTCGAGTGCTTGCGCATGGGCCCAGTATGGACCCCTCTGCGAGTCCGGCGGCAAACCGGGTTCGGATGGTGAGACGAAAAGCGACACCGGCGCGCCGGTAGAATCGACAAATAGCCCCCCCTTCGGGGGAACCTCTCCTACCGCCGGAAGGCCGCCGTAGTGTCATCAGCGACTCCCGCTGCCGCGCCCGACGTCTCCAACCCGGACGTAGTCCTCGTTGTCGACTTCGGCGCCCAGTACGCCCAGCTCATCGCCCGTCGCGTCCGTGAGGCGCGGGTCTACAGCGAGATCGTCCCGTCCACCATGCCGGTGGCCGAGATGCTGGCCAAGGACCCGAAGGCGATCATCCTCTCCGGCGGCCCGTCCTCCGTCTACGCGGAAGGCGCCCCGCGCCTCGACCGCGCGATCTTCGAGGCGGGCGTGCCCGTCTTCGGCATGTGCTACGGCTTCCAGCTGATGGCGACGACCCTCGGCGGCACCGTCGACAACACCGGCGCCCGCGAGTACGGCCGGACCCCGCTGCACGTCTCCAAGGCCGGCTCCACCCTCTTCGAGGGCACCCCGGTCGAGCAGTCCGTGTGGATGTCGCACGGCGACGCCTGCTCCGCCGCGCCCGAGGGCTTCACCGTCACCGCGTCGACGGACGTCGTGCCGGTCGCCGCCTTCGAGAACGACGAGAAGAAGCTCTACGGCGTCCAGTACCACCCCGAGGTCCTGCACTCCACGCACGGCCAGCAGATCCTGGAACACTTCCTCTACCGCGGCGCCGGCATCGAGCCGAACTGGACCACGGGCAACGTGATCGAGGAGCAGGTCGCGGCCATCCGCGCCCAGGTCGGCACCAAGCGCGCCATCTGCGGCCTGTCCGGCGGCGTCGACTCCGCCGTGGCCGCCGCACTCGTGCAGAAGGCCATCGGCTCGCAGCTCACCTGCGTCTACGTCGACCACGGTCTGATGCGCAAGAACGAGACCGAGCAGGTCGAGAAGGACTTCGTGGCCGCCACCGGCGTCCAGCTGAAGGTCGTCGACGCACAGGAGCGCTTCCTCACCGCCCTCGCCGGCGTCTCCGACCCGGAGACCAAGCGCAAGATCATCGGCCGTGAGTTCATCCGCGTCTTCGAGCAGGCGCAGGCCGAGATCGTCGCCGAGGGCGCCGCCGACGGCGAAGAAGTCGCCTTCCTCGTCCAGGGCACGCTCTACCCGGACATCGTCGAGTCCGGCGGCGGCACCGGCACGGCGAACATCAAGTCCCACCACAACGTGGGAGGCCTCCCCGAGGACCTGGAGTTCGAGCTCGTCGAGCCGCTGCGCCAGCTCTTCAAGGACGAGGTGCGGATGGTCGGTCAGGAGCTCGGTCTGCCCGAGGAGATCGTCCAGCGTCAGCCGTTCCCCGGCCCCGGCCTCGGCATCCGCATCGTCGGAGAGGTCACCAAGGAGCGCCTCGACCTCCTGCGCGAGGCCGACGCCATCGCCCGCGAGGAGCTCACCGAGGCCGGCCTCGACCGCGAGATCTGGCAGTGCCCGGTCGTCCTGCTCGCCGACGTCCGTTCCGTGGGCGTCCAGGGCGACGGCCGCACCTACGGCCACCCGATCGTGCTGCGTCCCGTCTCCTCCGAGGACGCCATGACGGCCGACTGGTCGCGCTTGCCCTACGAGGTGCTCGCCAAGATCTCGACCCGCATCACCAACGAGGTCGCCGACGTCAACCGTGTCGTCCTCGACGTCACGAGCAAGCCGCCGGGCACCATCGAGTGGGAGTAGTCCCTCCCGTACGCGCACGAGGCCGTCGCCCGCACCCGCGGGCGGCGGCCTCGCCGCTTCCCGGCCCCGCGGCTCCGCCCGACGCCCGTTCGGGCAGCGTCCGCGGACGTGCGCCGAACGCCCGATCCGGCGGGGCGCCCGGAAGGCCGCAGCTTCTCCGACCGGATGTCCGTCCGGACCCTGGTGACTTGCCCGGCCGGGCATTACCTTCCGGCGCATGAGCGTGATACCGGAACCCGTCCCCGTCGAACGGCTCCACTTCGCCCTGCCGCCCGTCCATGCGACGCTCGCGGAAGAACGCACTCACCGCAAACAGCGCCTCGCGGGCGCACTCCGGATCTTCGGGCGGCTCGGGTACGAGGAGGGCGTCTCGGGCCACATCACCGCGCGCGACCCCGAGTTCCCCGACTGCTTCTGGGTGAACCCCTTCGGGGCGCCCTTCGAGGAGCTCACCGCCAGCGACCTCATCCTGGTGAACGGCGACGGCCAGGTCGTCCTCGGGAACCACCACGTCAACCAGGCGGCCTTCACCGTCCACGCCCAGGTCCACCGGGCCCGGCCCGATGTCGTCGCCGTCGCACACACCCACTCCGTGCACGGACGGGCCCTCGCGGCCCTCGGTGAACTCCTCGACCCGATCACCCAGGAGGCCTGTGCCTTCTACCAGGACCACGCCCTCTACGACGCCTACACCGGCGTCACCGTGGACATCGAGGAAGGCCGTCGAATCGCCGTCGCCCTCGGCACCTTCAAGGCGATCGTCCTCCGCAACCACGGATTGCTCGCCGTCGGCACCTCCGTCGACGCCGCCGCCTGGTGGTTCATCGCCCTGGAACGCTGCGCCCAGGTGCAACTGGCGGCGAGGGCCGCCGGCAAGCCGGTGCTCATCGACCACCGCGAAGCGGTCGCCACCCGGGAACAGCTCGGCAGCGACCTGGTCGCCTGGATCAACTACCAGCCGCTCTGGCGCAGGATCAGCCGAGCGGAGCCCGAACTCCTGTCGTAACACCATCGCTTCACCCTTCTGTACGTCAATGAGATGGCCCGGCAATCACCCTTGAGTGGGATGCGCGGGGCAGGTTCGGGCGCTGCCCGTGCGGCACAATTCCGTGAAATAAACGGCTGGTTGACCCTATGGGGGCGCACCGGAACGCATTGCGGCGAGCCGTGAAGTGAGCTCGGGAGTGAGCACCGTGGCGGTTCAAGAGGCGAGACAGTACGGCGAGCACGGAACGACCTGTGCCGGCTGTGCCCACTGCGGGCAGACCGGGCACCGGCGCGCCGTCGCCGCGTTCCTCGCGCGACGGGACGAGCTCGCCACCGGACACGGCGTTCCCGCAGCGGTCGCCCATTCGCCGGTCGCCGCCCGGCAGTGGGTTTCCGACGAGCTCGGCCAGTCCGCCCGTGCGGTGGGCCTCCGCGGTCGGGAGGCCGGGCTCGCCTGGCTCGACCGGGTGCGCCGTGGGGGGCTCGGCGCCGTCTGGGGCGCCGTCCTCGCGCTCCTCCTCGGCCAGGCACTCACCGCTGTCGACGGCGGCTGGACCGGAGCGCGCACCGCCGGGCTCTGCGCCGCGCTGTTCCTCGCCATCGTGCTCAGCGCCGCCGCCCAGGTCCACCGGACCCGCGGTGGGCTCCTCGCCCCACTGGTCGGTGAGGACAACCGGCTCTCCACCACCCGCACCGCCGCTGCCGGCTGGCTCCTGTTCCTCGGATACGTCCTCCTCTTCCTGGCCGTCCGCTCGCCGAGCACCAGCAGCGCCTTCGGTCTTGCACGGGGAGCGGGTCTGCTGACCGTCCTCGCCCTCGTCGCCTCCGTCTCCGTCACCGCCCGTCTCGTCGTGGTCCGCGGGATCGCCGCCGGCCGTCTCCAGAAGGTCCGCGCCGATCGTCCGCGCGCCGCGGATCTGATCTGCGACGACAGCGGTCGGGCCGCACTCGTCGACGTCCAGTACCTCGTGGTCTCCGGCGCCGTCCTCGCCCTCGCCGCCGTCGGTCTGGTCCGCGCCCCCGCACTGCTTCCCGAGGTGCCCTGGTCCCTGGTGCTGCTCGTCGGCGTTTCGGCCGTCTGGCACGTCGCCGCGAAGTGCACCGAGGGCGTCCGTCCCACGATCCACTCCGTGGTCCGGTCCCGGGAGGCCGGTGACCTCGATGCCCCGGTCCGAACCGGCGACGACATCGAGATCCGTGGCTGCGGGTTCGTCCCGCCCGGTGCCGGAGCCCCCGATCCGCTCACCCGTTTGGTCGTCCGCATCGGCCCCGTCCACGCCCACGTCCCCCTGGTCCCGGTCCCCGGGGGCTTCGCCAACCCGACCGACGCGGCTCTGACCGTCCCCCTCCCGGCGGACGTGGAACCGGGCCGGGTGGAGGTCTCGGTGATCACCGCTGCCGGCGTGGAGACCAACCGGGTCGTGATCGAGGTCGTGGACTGAGCGGTCGGCTCCTCCTTCGTGTTTCCGGCGCCGAGTGCGAGGAGAATCGTCTGGCGAACAGTCGTACGGGGTGTGGAGAGGTGAGCGGTGATGACCGGACAGGCGAACCGGCCGGACGACACGGGCCCCGGTGACGGTGCCCCCGATGCCACGGGCGGCTCCCCCGGCCCCGGTGCCTCCGACGGACCGAGCAAGACCGGCGGGACCGGTGGCAGCCACGGCACCGACCGCACGGGGGAGACCGGTGACACCCACGGCTCCGACCGCCCCCACGGCCCGCACGGCTCCGGTTCGCCCGGGAGGGAAGCGCCCCTCGGGCAGTGGAAGGCGGTTGCCTCCCGGTACGCCCTCCTTCCCCTCCGGCTCTTCCTGGGGATCACCTTCATCTACGCCGGGCTCGACAAGCTCACCGATCCCGCCTTCTTCGCCGACACCGGTAGCGGCTCCATCGGCGAGATGATGCGCGGCGTTCGTGACGGCTCCGCCGTCCCCGCCCTCGTGGACCTCGCCCTCAAGAACCCCGCCGGTTTCGGATACGCCATCGCCTTCGGAGAGCTCGCCGTCGGGCTCGGAACCCTCTTCGGCCTCTTCGCCCGACCGGCAGCGCTGGGTGGGGCCTTGATCTCACTGAGCCTCTGGCTGACCGTGAGCTGGCAGGTCCACCCGTACTACCTCGGCAACGACCTGGTCTATGTGATGGCTTGGCTTCCGCTGCTGCTGGCCGGGGCCTCCGTGCTCTCGCTGGATCTGCTCCTCGCCGAGCGGCGCCGTACGCGATAGGCCACCCAGGTCGTCAGGGCGGCAGTGCCCAGACCACCGCAGAGGACGGGGACCACCACCCGCCACGGGGGCGTCCAGGCTCCGGCGGCATCGCCCGCGTACGCGGCGGCCAGGACGAGGGCGGTCAGGCCGACGACGAGCCGGCCGGGACGGAACTCATGGAGCAGCACGGGTGACCTCCACCTGTCCAAGTCCGACCTCCAGGGAGAGGTCCAGGGTGCCAGCGGGGACGGTCCCGGCCGGCGGGGTGAGCGTGCGCGTCACGTCACGATCCGGGGCGATGTCGATGTCGTCGGCGGCCTCGCCCGGCAGTTGTAGATCACCCAGGCCCACCTGGGCGTGCAGTGTCACCACCGCGTCCTTCGGGACGATCACCTTGAGCTGCCCGGCGCCGACCTCGGCACGCGTGGTCACTCTCGTCCCCGCCGGTACCGGGAGCCCGGACAGGTCGAGCGTCCCGACCCCACTGCCCAGTTCGTAGTACGGCTGCACGGCGGTGACCGAAGCGGGCCGCCACGTCTCGCGCACCCACTCCGTGCTGATCCGGTCGGGGAGGGCAGAGGCGCCCACGAGCAGGCCCGCCGTCACCATCGTCAGGAAGATCGTGCCGAATCCGGTCCTCCCGAGGAAGCTGCTGACGACCAGTCCCAGGCCGAACACCGCGAGCGAAGCCGTGAGGCCGATCTGCAGGCTGGTGCCCAGCGGCTCGGTGTCCCAGCTCAGAACCGTGCCGAGCCCCCCTGCCAGCACGGCGAGCAGGAAGACCAGGCCGCCGATGGAGAGCGGGCTGCGGCGTATGGAGGGCGCCGGGCGCCCCGGGGCGGTCTCGGCCGGACCCCATTGACTGCCCGGCGTCGGCACCTCGCCGTTCACCCTGCCGTCCGCGTCCATGACCCCGTGCGGTCCCCAGAGGTAGCCCACCGCCACCTTGCCCGTCGATCCGTCCTTGACGATCGGGTCCTTCCACCAGGAGGGGAACTCGGCGAGGGGCGGGGCCTTGGTCTCGGGCGGTGCTTCGGTGACCGTGAGCACGGCGGTGGTGTCCGCTTTGCCCTCGGCTTCGCCTCCGGTCTGCCGCCGCCGTGACCAGACCGCCGCTCCGCACACCGCGAGCGACAAGGTCAGGGTGAAGCCGAGGACCTGCCCGCTGTGGAACGTCGACAGGAAGATCCCACAACCGATCAGCGCCATCAGCAGGGCGGCCAGTGAGGCGCCGGAGACCCGGCCCGTCAGCAACCTGCGCCCTTCGTTCTCCTCTTCGCCCGCGAGCGGGATCAGTAGCCACGCGAAGCCGTAGAACACCAACCCGAGGCCGCCCGTCACCGAGAGCACGCCGATCACCACCCGGAAGATCACCGGGTCGAGGTCGAAGTGCCGCCCGAGGCCACCGCAGACGCCGCCCACGACGCTGCTGCCGCGCGAGCGCCTGAGCGGCAGGCCGGGATCGGCCTCCGCCGGTGGCGGGGCCTCGTGCTGCGAAGGCATCGAACTCGTCATGGGTCCATGGTGACGGCCCGTGATGACTTGCGGCACCGGGGTCGACCCTGGCCCGACCCTGATATTCCCGGGGCCCCCGGCCCCGAGTCCGTACCAGGGGCGATCTCAGGGCTGCCCCTGATGTCCCGAGGGAGCCGCGCGTGTGACGATCGGTGCATGTCCGCAACCGCTCGTGTCGCCGAGACCGATGAACCGCCCGTGCGCAGGCTCTACCGGAGCGCCGACGGTCGATGGCTCGGCGGTGTCGCGCGCGGCCTCGCGGGCCATCTCGGCCTCCCGGTGGTCTGGGTGCGCGCGCTCTTCGTGGTGCTGTCGCTCTCGGACGCCCTCGGCATCGTGCTCTACGCGGTCTTCTGGATCGTCGTCCCGCTCGGAGTCGGCGGCCGGTCCGCCCCCCGCTCCCTCTTCGAGTCGACCCCGGACGGCCGACGCAGACTGCGCAAGCCCGATCGGGGCCAGGTCGTCGCGCTGATCGCGCTCGTCATCGGCATCGTGGCCCTCATCGGAAACATCAGCGTCGACAACGAGACCGGTCGGTACATATGGCCGCTGCTCCTCATCGCCGTCGGCGTCGTCCTCGTCTGGCGCCAGGCGGACAACGCGCGCCGGGCCAGCTGGACCGATCCCGGCCGGCGCAAGCACGCGCTCCAGCTCGTCCGCGGTCTCGTCGGCGTCGGTCTCGTCGGCACCGGGCTCGCGGTCTTCGTGGTGGTGCGCGGTTCCGTCGCCCAGCTCGGTACGGCGGTCACCGCTTCCGTCGCGGTGCTCACCGGCATGGCGCTCCTCGCCGGTCCCTGGCTGGTCCGGATGTCCCAGGACCTCAACGACGAGCGGACCATGCGCATCCGTGCTCAGGAGCGCGCCGAGGTGGCGGCCCACGTGCACGATTCCGTGCTGCACACCCTCACCTTGATCCAGCGCAACGCCGACGACGCCGGAGAGGTCCGCCGGCTCGCCCGCGCACAGGAGCGCGAGCTGCGCAATTGGCTCTACAAGCCCGAGGGAACCGGCCGGGACGAGGAGCCCGAGACCCTCGCGGAAGCGGTGAAGAGGGCCGCGGCCGAGGTCGAGGACAAGCACGGGGTCCCGCTGGAGGTGGTCGTCGTCGGTGATTGCCCCCTCGACGAGAAACTGGTCGCACAGATGCAGGCCGCGCGCGAGGCGATGGTCAACGCCGCCAAGTACGGTGGCGAGGGCGGGTCCGTGCAGGTGTACGCCGAGGTGGACGGGCGCACCGTCTTCGTCTCGGTGCGGGACCGAGGGCCGGGCTTCGACCTGGATGCGGTGCCCGAGGATCGGATGGGCGTACGAGAATCGATCATCGGCCGTATGCAGCGCAACGGCGGTACGGCCCGCCTGCGGGCACCGCAGGGCGGGGGCACCGAAGTGGAGCTCGAGATGGAGAGGGCGGACGGATGAGCGACGAGAGCGGAACGACGACCGGAACCGGGGCGGAGACGGCGGGCACGGAGCGTCGGGTGCGGGTGGTGCTCGTCGACGACCACCGCATGTTCCGCACGGGGGTCCAGGCCGAGATCGGTCGGACCGAAGTCACCGGCGTAGAGGTGGTGGGCGAGGCCGCCGACGTCGACCAGGCGGTCACGGTCATCACCGCGACCCGCCCCGAGGTCGTCCTCCTCGACGTGCACCTGCCGGGCGGCGGTGGAGTCGAGGTGCTGAGGCGGTGCGCGAGCCTGATGGGGACGCCCGAAGATCCGGTCCGCTTCCTGGCCCTGTCGGTCTCGGACGCGGCCGAGGACGTCATCGGGGTGATCCGGGGCGGTGCCCGCGGCTACGTCACCAAGACGATCACGGGTACCGATCTGGTGGACTCGATCTTCAGGGTTCAGGAGGGCGATGCGGTCTTCTCGCCGCGCCTGGCCGGCTTCGTCCTGGACGCCTTCGCCTCGACGGACGCTCCTCCGGTGGACGAGGACCTGGACCGGCTCACCCAGCGCGAGCGCGAGGTGCTGCGGTTGATCGCCCGGGGCTATGCGTACAAGGAGATCGCCAAGCAGCTCTACATCTCGGTCAAGACGGTCGAGTCGCACGTTTCGGCGGTCCTGCGGAAGCTCCAGCTCTCCAACCGGCACGAGCTGACCCGTTGGGCCACCGCACGCCGCCTGGTCTGAGCCCCACCGGCCGGATCCGCACCGTCGTCCCACCGGAACCCGGGGTGCCCGGGGGCGTCGGGGAGCTTCCGGCCCGTCGGGCCGCAACCGGGGACGTCCCGGTTCCCGGATCAGCTCAGCCGACCCGGGTCGCGCCGGCGAAGGGCATCTCGTCGATGGGGGCGATGCGGATCGGAGACCCCGGGCGCGGGGCGTGGATCATCTGGCCGCCACCGATGTAGAGCCCGACGTGGCTGATGCCGGAATAGAAGAAGACCAGGTCACCAGGGGCGAGCTGGGATCGGGACACCCGCTGGCCGGCATTGATCTGGGTGTACGTCGTGCGGGGGAGGGAGATGCCGGCCGCGCGCCAGGCCGCCTGGGTGAGCCCCGAGCAGTCGTACGCGGAGGGGCCCGTCGCCCCCCAGACGTACGGCTTGCCGAGCTGGGCGCGCGCGAAGGCGATCGCCTCGGCGGCCCGTCCGTCCGCAGCGACCACCGGTGTGCGCTCGCCGCCCGAGGAGCGGTCGGCCCGGACCGGGGCGGAGCCGCCGGCCGCGCCCGTGCCGCCGGCCCCGTCGGCCCGCGCCGAAGTGCCGGAGCCGCCGCGGGCTGCGGTCGCCGCTTCGTAACGGGCCCGTTCCTCGGCGGTGAGCCGGGCGAGCAGGACCCTGGCCTCCGTCAGTTTGCCGGTCACGACCGCCTTCTGGCGCTCCAGTTCGGCCTCGTGGCCGCGCAGGGCGGTGAGCTCGTCCGTGGACTCGCTGCGGAGCTGACGGATCGCGGCGAGTTCGCGCCGCAGGGACGTGAGGGCGACGGCCTGCCGGTCCCCGGCCTTCTCGGCGAACGCGGCCCGCTCCAGGTACTGGTCGGGGTCTGAGGTGAGGGCTAGCCGCACGGCCGGGTCGAGCCCTCCGGAGCGGTACTGGGCGGCGGCCACGGCCCCCAGCTCGTTCCGGGCGGTGTTGAGCCGTTCGGTCCTGCGGGCGGCCTCATCGCGGAGTCGGTCGAGCTCGGCGCGGGCCTCGTCGGCCTTCTCCTTCGCTCCGTTGTAGTGCTCGGTCGCGACCTCGGCCTCCTGGTAGAGCCGGTCGACCTCTGCCTTGACCTGGGCGGTGGTGGGTTGGGGGGCCGCGTGTCCGGACCCCTCGAAGAGGGTTGCCGTCGCAGCGGAAGCGAGGGCGAGGGTGGCGGCGGTGCGGACCGCCTGACCGCCGAGGGGGGAGTGCTTGGACTTCCGGTGCGCTGCCACGAGGGCGGGTCACATCCTCTTCCCTGAGGGGGACGGTGCCCGCCGGGCCGACGGCGGCCCGCACAGGGGAGACGGGCCGCCGCCGGATCTTCTCGGCGGGGGCGACCGGCGACCGCCGGACCGTCGGCGGTGGTGGTGGGGAGCCGGCCACCTGGTGGAGGACGCTAAACCTGGGGTCACGGCCGGACGGGGAGTTGATCGCTATTGACGGCAGTTGACGTGTTGTGGGTCGACCCCTTTCGTTCTCCGGGGCAAGTCGAAGACCGAACCCTTTCGCCACCGGAGGTGGAGGCGGCGGGCCCGGAGGCGCCCCGGTGCCCCGCCGGTCGAGGTACCGGGGCGGTGGACCCGCCCGGAAGGCGGGTCGAAGCCCCCGTTAGGCTCCGCCCCATGGACGTACTCATCAATGTCTTCGTCGCCCTGCACATCATCGGCATCGCCTCCCTCCTCGGCGGCTTCCTCACCCAGATGAAGGCGATGGGCACGGGTACGGCCCGCTTCAGCCCCGCAATGCTGCACGGCGCGCTGACCATGCTGATCACGGGCGTCGCGCTCGTCGGACTCAACCAGGCCGATGACCACGCCGTGAACAACCTCAAGGTCGGCATCAAGCTGGCGATCCTCGTCGTGATCCTGGGGCTGGTCTACGTCAAGCGGGACGAGGAGAAGGTCGACAAGGGCCTCTTCGCCGCGGTCGGCGGCCTGACCACGGCGAACATCTTCATCGCGACCCTCTGGGTGTGAGTCCTTCCACAGAGTCCGTTCCCGAGACGGGCCCGGATGTCGGCGGGGCGTCCTAGACTCGTGAGGCGATGAGCAGCCTCTTTGACGACAGCTTCCTGGCCGGCCTCCAGAACCACTCCTCGGAGGAGCCCCCGCCCGACCCCGAGGACCACGAGCACGGCTCCCCGGTCGCGGAGGACGTCCCGCACGACCTCTTCGGGGAGCACTTCGACGGCCCTCCGCCGGTCAGGGACACCCACTACCGCGATGGCCACCCCCGGCCCGCCGTGGATCCCGCCGCGCTCCTGGAGGGGCTGAACGAGCAGCAGCGGGCCGCCGTCGTCCACACCGGCACCCCGTTGCTCATCGTCGCGGGCGCCGGCTCCGGCAAGACCAGGGTGCTCACCCACCGCATCGCCCACCTCCTCGGCACCCGGCACGTCCACCCGGGTCAGATACTGGCGATCACCTTCACGAACAAGGCCGCCGGCGAGATGAAGGAGCGCGTCGAACAGCTCGTCGGCCCGCGCGCCAACGCCATGTGGGTCTCCACCTTCCACAGCGCGTGCGTCCGCATCTTGCGCCGCGAGTCGAAGAGGCTCGGCTTCACCTCCTCGTTCTCGATCTACGACGCCGCCGACTCCAAGCGGTTGATGTCGCTGGTCTGCCGCGACCTGGACCTCGATCCGAAGAAGTTCCCGCCGAAGGCGTTCAGCGCCAAGATCTCGAACCTGAAGAACGAGCTGATCGACGAGGAGTCCTTCGCCGACCAGGCCGCCGACGGCTTCGAGAAGACGCTGGCCGAGGCGTACCGGATGTACCAGGCGAGGCTGCGCGAGGCCAACGCGCTGGACTTCGACGACATCATCATGACGACGGTCCACCTGCTCCAGGCGTTCCCGGACGTCGCCGAGCACTACCGCCGCCGCTTCCGCCACGTCCTCGTCGACGAGTACCAGGACACCAACCACGCCCAGTACACCCTGGTGCGCGAACTCGTCGGCACCGGCTACGAGGACCTCGGCCCGGCGGAGCTGTGCGTCGTCGGTGACGCCGACCAGTCGATCTACGCCTTCCGCGGTGCGACCATCCGCAACATCCTCCAGTTCGAGGAGGACTACCCGGACGCCACGACGATCCTCCTGGAGCAGAACTACCGCTCGACCCAGACGATCCTCTCCGCCGCCAACGCCGTCATCGAGCGCAACGAGTCCCGCCGCCCCAAGAACCTGTGGACGAACGCGGGCGCGGGAGCACGGATCACCGGCTACGTCGCCGACACCGAGCACGACGAGGCACAGTTCGTCGCCGACGAGATCGACCGGCTGACGGACGCGGGCGAGGCCAAGGCCGGGGACGTCGCGGTCTTCTACCGGACCAATGCCCAGTCCCGCGTCTTCGAAGAGATCTTCATCCGGGTCGGACTGCCCTACAAGGTCGTCGGCGGAGTGCGCTTCTACGAGCGCAAGGAGGTCCGGGACGTCCTCGCGTACCTGCGCGTCCTCGCCAACCCCGAGGACAACGTTCCGCTGCGCCGCATCCTGAACGTCCCCAAGCGGGGCATCGGCGAGCGCGCCGAGGCGATGATCGACGCCCTCTCCCTGCGCGAGAAGATCACCTTCCCGCAGGCCCTCAAGCGGGTCGACGAGGCGTACGGCATGGCCGCGCGTTCGGCGAACGCCGTGAAGCGGTTCAACGCGCTCATGGACGAACTGCGCACCGTCGTCGAGTCCGGTGCCGGCCCCGCGGTCGTTCTGGAGGCCGTCCTGGAGCGGACGGGTTATCTCGCCGAGCTGCAGGCCTCGACCGATCCGCAGGACGAGACCCGGATCGAGAACCTCCAGGAACTCGCCGCCGTCGCGCTGGAATTCGAGCAGGAGCGTGGCGAAGAGCCGGCGACCCTGGCCGAGTTCCTCGAACAGGTGGCCCTCGTCGCCGACTCCGACCAGATCCCCGACGAGGACGAGGAGGGCGCGGGCGTCATCACCCTGATGACCCTGCACACCGCCAAGGGCCTCGAATTCCCGGTGGTGTTCCTCACCGGCATGGAGGACGGCGTCTTCCCCCACATGCGTGCCCTCGGCCAGACGAAGGAACTGGAGGAGGAGCGGCGCCTCGCGTACGTCGGCATCACGCGCGCCCGCGAGCGGCTCTACCTCACCCGCTCGTCGATGCGCAGCGCCTGGGGCCAACCCTCGTACAACCCGGCCTCGCGTTTCCTGGAGGAGATCCCGCCCGCGTATCTGGAGTGGAAGCGGACCGGTCCGATGGCGAAGCCCGCCGGGCCGACCTCGGGCATCGCCTCGGCACTCTCCTCCTCCCGTGCCCGCTCCGGTCCCTCCGGCTTCGCCACCCGACGGGCCGGCGAGAAGCCGGTCGTCTCCCTTCAGGTCGGGGACCGCGTCACGCACGACCAGTTCGGACTCGGCACGGTCACTGCGGTCACCGGCGCGGGCACGGACGCCCAGGCGACGATCGACTTCGGCGACGCGAAGCCGAAGCGGCTGCTGCTGAGGTACGCGCCGGTCGAGAAGCTGTAGCGGCCGACGGGCAGGGGTAAGGGAAAGGGCCACGGCGGTTCGCCGTGGCCCTTCCGCGCATCCGGAGGGAGAGGGGGCTCAGCTGGTCGGGTCGAGACCGTGGCTGCGCAGCCAGGCCAGCGGGTCGATCGCGGAGCCGCCGTTCGGCCGGACCTCGAAGTGGAGGTGCGGACCGGTGGAGTTTCCGGAGTTCCCCGAGTACGCGATGACGTCCCCGGCCTTGACGTGGCCCGTGCGGATCTTGGTGCTGCTGAGGTGGCAGTACCAGGTCTCGGTGCCGTCGGGGGCCGTCACGATCGCCATGTTGCCGTAGGCGCTGTTCCACTGGGTGCGGACGGTGCCGTCGGTCGCGGCCATCACGGGCGTGCCGTACTGCACGGGGAAGTCGATTCCGGTGTGCAGGGACATCCAGTTGACGCCCGACTGGCCGAAGCGCGCGCTGAGTTGGTGGAGCTTCACCGGCAGCAGGAACTTGGGGCGCAGCGCTTCCTTGCGGGCCGCCTCTTCTTCGCGCTTCTTCTTCTCGGCTTCCTGGCGCGCCCGCAGGTCGATGCGTTCCTGGGTGCGGCTGGCGCGATCGCCGAAGTCGCGGGCGTCGGCGCTGAGCGCGGCGAGTTGGGTGTCGAAGCTGTTGTTGGCGGCGATCGGTTTGACCGAGGCCGGGTCGGCGGCGGCGAGCGCGGTGGTGTTGTCCTTCTGCCCACCGGTCGTGTCGTTGCCGGTGAGTCCGCTGACGGAGGCGGCTGCGATGCCGGCGACCCCCATGACGCAGGCGGAGGGGACGGCGACGGTCAGCAGTGCGGACCGCTTGGCGGGGGTGCGACGACGGCCTCGGCTGCCGCCGGAGGAGCGGCGCGCGGGGCGACCGGCGTGCGGCGCTTCCGCGCGGAGTTCGACGACGGGGTGGTCGTCCTCGTCGAGGTCCGTGTCCGGCCCCGGCCCGTCGTACGCGCCGTGCTCGTCCTCGCCGTTCTCGAGCACCTCCAGTACACCGGTCTCGGCCGGGTCGTCGTTCTCGTCGACCGGGTGTGCGCCGCTGGCGCCGTCCGCTTCGTCGGACGGGCCCTCGGGAACGTAGTCGAAGCCGAACTCGGCGGTGTGCTCGGCCTGCGGGGCGTACTGCTGGGGGACGACCGGCTCGGACTCCGGGGTCGCCTGGTTCCACTCGGTCGCGTCGAAGGCGCCGGTCTCGCTCGCGAAGGCGGGGGCGGCCCACTGCCCGGTCGCGTCGTAGGACGCGTGGCCGTAGGTGCCCTGGGCGGCGTAGGCCCCGGCGTGGACGTTCTCGTACTGGCCGGTGTGCTGGGCCTCGGTCCAGGCGGTCGCGTCCCACTGGCCGGTCGCGTCGTACTGCGTCGCGGCGGCGGCTCCGTGGGAATCGGCGGTCCCGTAGGTACCTGTGGTGTCGTACGTACCTGTGGTGTCGTACGTGCCGGTGGTCCCGTACGCGCCGGTGGTGTCGTAGGCCGAGGCGGCGTTCCACTGGCCCGTGGTGTCCCAGTGACCGGTGGTGTCCCACTGGCCACTGGTGTCGTGCTGCCCGCCGGTGCCGTACTGGCCGGTGGTGTCGTACTGCCCCGTCGCCGTGTGGGCGTCGGGGGCCGCGTACTGGTTGAGGTCCCACTGACCGCTGTGGTCGCCCTGGCCGTCGGCATAGGAGCCGAACAGCGGGTCGAGGGCGAAGTCGCCGGTGGTGTGCGCACCGTCTGCGGCGTACCCGGCGTGGGGGTGCTGGTCGTTCACCAACGTCTCTCTCGCCTCGACAGCAGGACCAGTCCGGGGCGGGCCCGACGAGGGGTGTCCCGGGGGGTAAGCAGTGGCGCGACTGTACCCGGCGGTATGCGGGGCGGACAATCTTCGGAGGGGTTTGCAGCCGCAGGAAACGGGCAATCAGCCGTGTTTCGCCAGGTCGGGTAGAGACCTTTGGCCTTGTGTTCGATGAATGTTCGAAGAATGGTGTCGCGTGTCCGGCCGTGCCGGCGTGTCCGCAGGGACCGTCTCCGGGGGCCGCCCCTGAGGTGCCTCGCCCGATCGAGGCAGGCGTGTCGCCGGTCGGCCCGCGGTGGTCCCGGAGGGCTTCGCCGCCAGGCGCGCGCGATGTTCCCGCGCGGGTCCGAACCCCCGAGCCACGTCCCGGCGCCCAGGCCGCGTCCGAGTGTTCAGAACACGTCCGGGCGCTCAGGCCACGGAGGCGGCGCCCGTCCCCTCCTCGGACGTCGCCGTGCCGACCGGGCCGCCGGCGTCGAGGGCCTCGCGCACTCCGGCGGCCACCGTCGGGTGCACCGGCAGCGCGAGGTGGCCGATGCCGCTCACCCGTACGTTGTGCACGAGCAGGTCGGGATGGTCGAGACGGGCGGTCTCCACCGGAACCATCACCTGGTCGAGATCGCTCCAGAAGCTCACCAGCCGGGTGCGGCAGCCGCCAGCGGGGCCGGCGAGCTCCCGCAGGACCTCCGACCCCGGGCGCATTTGCCGGACCAGCGGATGGGCGTCCGCGAGCGGGGCCACCGTGGTGCCCGCGTGCGGCGTGCCGAGCGTGACCAGGGTGCGCACCCGACTGTCGCCGCCCAGGCGCTGCACGTAGTAGCGGGCGATCAGTCCCCCCAGGCTGTGCCCGACGACATCGACCTCGGCGTGCCCGGTGCGGGCGCTGATCTCGTCCACCCGGCGGCCGAGCAGCTCTGCGGCGGCCCGCAGGTCGCAGGTGAGCGGAGAGTAGTTGAGCGACTCGATGTGGTCACGGCCGTGTCGGGCGAGGGAGCGTCGCAGCAGGACGAAGACCGATCTGTTGTCGACGAAGCCGTGCAGGAGGACGACCGGGCGTCTGCCCCCGCCGACCGAGGTCGGGGCGGGGGAGAGGCGCTCGGCGACGATCCCGGAGGGGTAGAGGACGAGATGGCCGGTGAGGATCGCGACTTCCAGCGCGGTGGCCTTCATCAGGGCGGTGACTTTGCCGAGCTCCATGGCCGGCCTCCCGAACGGCACGCGGGGCCGAACGGTACGCCGGTCCACCGCGGCCCGGTGCCGCACGGACGGCGGCACCGAGCCGCGGCGACCTCGTCGCGGCTCCCTTCGCGACCGGCCCCGCTTGCGGCTGGTGGGCCCAGGAGGAGGGCCCGAAAGCGGGGACGACGCAGAGCGAACATGTCCCACCGTGTGATTTCCCCCTCGCGGGCCGTCGCGAAACGGCCGGTTGCGGGATGCTGGGGACAACGTTCGTTCACCTCCCCGGCAAAGAGGCGCGGGGTCGCATGTGGAGGCAGTCATGGGTGTGAGCGGTCCGATCCGCGTGGTGGTCGCCAAGCCTGGTCTCGACGGTCACGATCGCGGTGCCAAGGTGATCGCGCGGGCACTCCGCGACGCCGGCATGGAGGTCATCTACACCGGCCTCCACCAGACGCCCGAGCAGATCGTCGACACCGCGATCCAGGAGGACGCCGATGCGATCGGCCTCTCGATCCTCTCCGGAGCGCACAACACGTTGTTCGTGAAGGTCCTGGAGCTCCTCAAGGACCGTGACGCCGAGGACATCAAGGTCTTCGGCGGCGGCATCATCCCCGAGGCGGACATCGCGCCGCTCAAGGAGAAGGGCGTGGCGGAGATCTTCACGCCGGGTGCGACGACCGCGGCGATCGTCGACTGGGTGAACGCGAACGTCCGCGCCGCCGCCTAGCGCTCCGGACCGGAACGGACGCCGACGGGCCCCTCCGGCCGCGGTGCCGGTCCGCTCTCCCCGGCCGGTTCCGTCGCTTCGAGCTCGGCCTGCATCGTCGCGCGCAGCCGGAGGGTGGAGACCAAGCGCTGGAAGGCCTCCGCCCAGTAGTCCCCGGCGCCGGGAGCACGGTTCTCCGCCTCGTCGGACCGTGCCGTCAGGAACTCCAGTTGCTGCGCCGCCTCGGGGGCGAGACAGCGTTCCGCCAGCCCCATCACCCCGCTGAAGCTCCACGGATAGCTCCCCGCCTCCCGTGCGATGTCGAGGGCGTCGATCACCGCCGAACCGAGCGGCTCCGCCCACGGCACGGCACAGACGCCGAGCAGCTGGAAGGCCTCCGACAAACCGTGGGCCGCGACGAACGAGGCGACCCAACGGGCCCGTTCCTCCACCGGGAGCGTCGAGAGCAGTTGGGCGCGCTCGCCCAGGGAGGAGGTGCCGGGCCCGGTCGCCGGGGGCGTCGCCGGTGAACCGAGCAGTGCGCGCGACCAGTGGGGGTCCCGCTGCCGTACGGCGGCCCGGCACCAGGCCGCGTGCAGTTCGCCCTCCCAATCGTCGGCGACCGGCAGCGCCACGATCTCCTCCGGGGTGCGCCCCCCGAACCTGGGCGACCAGGACGGCAACGGTGCCGCCTCGACGAGTTGGCCCAGCCACCAGGAACGCTCGCCCCGCCCCGCCGGGGGCGTCGCCACCATGCCGTCCCGCTGCATCGCGGCGTCACACTCGTGCGGCGCCTCGACGACGATCGTCGGTGTGGGGGCCGTCCGGTCCAGGCCGACACAGGACGCGGCCCGGCCTGCGATCCGTGCCGCGAAGGCCGAGGACGGCAGTGCGGAGAGCAGTTCGGCGGCGACGGCCCGGACGTTGCGGCTGCGGTCGGCGAGGGCCGCCTCCAGGAACTCCTCGTCGGCGACGGAGAGTCCGGTGCGCAGCGAATCCACGAACATCAGCCGGTCCTCCGCCCGCTCGGCGGACCAGGTGGACGCGAGGAGGGCGAGGCCGGCCGCCGGGTCCTCGGTCCGCACGGCGCACACCAGGGCGACCCGCTCGGCGAACAGGCCCTCGTCCCACAGGGCGCGGACCCCCTCCGAGTCCTTCAGGGAGGGAAGCCTGCCGCCCGCACCGCGGAGGGCGAACCTCCACTCGGGGTTGAGCCGGGCCAGCCACAGGCCGCGCGGCCCGGCCAACCGAAGGGCCTGGGGCCGGAGATCGGTGCGGGCCCGGGCCGCGTCGAGCAACGCGGGCAGGGCGGCCGACGGCGCCTTGTACCCGTGCACATTGGCGAGGGTCAGCCACGAGGGGAGCAGCTCGGCGAGGTCGGGGGCGGCCCCGCGCCGTCCGGCGGGCGAGGGTGCGACCCGGCCGGCCAGGAGTTGGTCGAGACGGGTCCGAGCCGCCGGGGGCAGCGACGTGCGCGGATCCTCCGGCGCGGGGTCCGGCGGGGACACGGCGGCTCCGGGACGCAGCCCCGCCCTGCGCCGTACGGTGTGCAGCGCGGCGGCGTCGAGCAGCGCGCCCGGCAGGTCCCGGGCGATCGCCCCGTCCACGAGTCCGGCGGGGGGCCGCCGGTCCGTCCCGAGCAGCGCCGAGGTGAGGAGTTCCTCCCAGAGCCGGGCGGATTCGTCCGCGTCCCCGCTGCCGAGGGCGGTGGGGCCGTCGGCCCCCGTCGGTCGTCGGACGGCGCCGCCGTCGACGCCGTCCGAAGCTCCGGCGTCGAGGGACGTGCCGGCCCGGTGGGGCTCCTGCCCGTCGTGGACGCCCGCGGAGGAGGTGACACGGCGCGTGCCGTCGCCCGGTGCCGGACCCGCCGTCGAGACGGCCGTGGGAGGAGCGGAGGCGGAGGTGACGGCTGCGGAAGGGACGGGAGCGGTGGTGTCCATCGGGCTCCTCCGTGGGATCGGCGGGCGGTGACCGGGCCTCATACGAGGGGGACCGTCTCGCCCGGGGCTTCCGGAGACCAGGCGGCGAGCGGGGCGAACCCCCGGTGCCCGCACTCTCCGAAGACGGTCACCGGGCCACCGCCGGACAGGGCGAGCAAGCGCCAGAGGCCCGGGCGGGACTGGGCGACGGACGTCAGGGGCAAGGCCTCGCGACCGTCGGCGTCGGCGAGTTGCCAGCCGTACGCGGCGCGCGCCGGTACGACCCCGCCCAGCGTCACCGGCCAGGAGTCCAGCCACGGGTCCTCGCCCAGCGCCCGGCCGTACGCGTCGAGCGCCGCGCCGACCGGTCCGGCCTGCGGCGGGGCCGCGGGCCCGGGGACCGGGACGAACCGCTCGCCCGGCTCCGCCCGCAACTGGCCGGAGCCCGTGTGCGGGGTCAGTTCGCCGTCGAGCAGCGTGCCCACGGGGAAGGAGAGCCGGGGAGCCCGGCCCGCCGCCCCGAAGGAGAGCAGGAGCGCGGTGCGTTCGCTGGTCGTGCCGTGCAGCCAGATCCGCCGGGTGGTCAGTCGGGCGTCGGACGTGTCGTACTGGGCGAGGACCGACCAGTGGTCGTGCACCGGGACGCCGTCGGCCGGGGCGCTGAGGCCCACCCGGGTCCGTACGGTCGCGGCGAACGGGCCGGGTAGTCGGTCGGCGGCCAGCCAGGCCCGGTTGAGGAGGTGGGTCAGCGCGCACTCCTCCAGGAGCCGCACCGGCCAACCGGGCCCCGAGCCCGGTATCGCGCCCAGTTCCCGGACCCGGGCGGCCAGCCCCGGTGCCTGGGCGTCGACCATGCGGGCCGCCGTCTCCTCCCACGGGGCGTGCCCCGCCTGCTCGGTCGACGCCAGGCCACCGCGCAGCAGGTCGGCGAGCCGCTGCTCCAACTCCCGTGCGCCCGAGGTGATCAGGGTGGCCCGACGCTCGGCCCTCCGGCGCGCCGCCCCGGGGTCCGCAATCGCCCTTCTCGGGACGGGCCCGGTCCGGTGCCCGGCGCCCGCAGTCCGGCCGCGCCGCTCCGCGAGCCACCGGACGGCCCAGTCGGGCGCGGCGGAGCCCTCGCGCGCCACGCCCTCCGCCGCCCGGAGCAGCAGCAGGCCCAGCGCGTGTTCGCACGGGAACTCCCGGCTCGGACACGTACAGGAGTGTGCCGGCCCCGTGGTGTCGACCACCGTCCGGTACGGCGTGCTTCCGCTGCCCCCGCACAGCCCCCAGACGGCGCCGTCGCCGCACCCCGTCCCCGACCAGGAACCGGTCGTGCCGAGCTTGCTCCCCGCTCTGCGCGAGACGTCGTCAGGAGCCAGTGCCAGCACCTGTTCGGCCGTCCAACGCACCCCCGTGGCATTCATGTCACCGACGGTAGGGGGTGCCACTGACACTGCCGCCGGCACGCGGGTTCCGGTGGTCCGAGCGCGGGACGATCCTTTGCGTCGGGAGCGTCGGGAGCGTCGGGAGCGTCGGGAGCGTCGGAAGCGCTGGGTGCCGAATGCCCTCGCCCGCTCTCCCACCCTGCCCGACCAGCGGGGACGTCCGGTTGTCAGTGCCGTGGTGCACGGTGGATCGCACAGCAGGTCGAACGATCTGGAGGGGGACCCATGCCCGTGCCCGAAACCATCGCGCAGTCCGGTTCCGGTGTCGAGACGGACACCGGACCGGAACGGCCGGCGACCGCCGCCGAGGTCATCAGGCCGCACGCGGAGCACGCCTTCGCCCGTGAACTCGCGGCCCTCGCCGCCGTGGACGACCGACCGCGTCCCGCCCGCTGGCGGCTCTCCCCCCGGGCCGTCGCCACCTACCTCCTCGGCGGCACGCTCCCCGACGGGACCGTGGTCACGCCCAAGTACATCGGGCCGCGCCGCATCGTCGAAGTCGCCGTCAGCACGCTCGCCACCGATCGGGCCCTGCTCCTGCTCGGCGTCCCCGGCACGGCCAAGACCTGGGTCTCCGAACACCTCGCCGCCGCCGTCAGCGGCGATTCCACGCTCCTGGTCCAAGGCACCGCCGGCACGCCCGAAGAAGCCATCCGGTACGGCTGGAACTACGCCCAACTCCTCGCCCAGGGGCCCAGCGCGGACGCCCTGGTCCCCAGCCCCGTCATGCGCGCGATGTCACAGGGCCAGACCGCCCGGGTCGAGGAGCTCACCCGCATCCCCGCCGACGTGCAGGACACGCTCATCACGATCCTGTCCGAGAAGACCCTTCCCGTCCCCGAGTTGGGCCGGGAGGTGCAGGCCGTCCCCGGCTTCAACCTCATCGCCACCGCCAACGACCGCGACCGGGGCGTCAACGAACTCTCCAGCGCACTCCGCCGCCGCTTCAACACGGTCGTGCTCCCGCTGCCCGCGACGCCCGAGGCCGAGGTCGACATCGTCACCCGCCGCGTCGAGCAGCTCGGGCGCTCCCTGGCCCTGCCCGCCCTGTCCGACGGGGCGGACGAGATCCACCGCGTCGTCACCGTGTTCCGCGAGCTGCGGGACGGGGTCACCGCCGACGGCCGGACGAGGGTCAAGTCCCCCTCGGGGACGCTCTCCACGGCCGAAGCGATCTCCGTGGTCACGGGCGGGCTGGCCCTCGCCGCCCACTTCGGCGACGGCACCCTGCGTCCCGGCGACATCGCGGCCGGCATCCTCGGCGCGGTCATCCGCGACCCCGCTGCCGACCGGGTCGTCTGGCAGGAGTACCTGGAGACGGTCATCAGGGAGAGGGACGGCTGGAAGGACTTCTACCGTGCGTGCCGCGAGGCGAGCGCATGACGACGGCGTCCACGGCACCGACCCGCGGCATGACGCCCCGCCCCGCCGCCGACCGTGCCGCCGATCGCGCACCGGCCATCCGGTCCGGCTCCACCGGCGGTGCGCCGGGCGGCGCACCCGCCGCACCGCCGGCATCCGGTGCCCGCCCCGCGGGTCCGCCGGACCTCCCCGGTCGGACCGGGCACGGAAGGGGGCGCGGCGGGCCCCTCTTGCTGGGGGTCCGGCACCACGGTCCCGGGTCCGCGCGGGGCGTGCGCGCCGCGCTGGAAGCGGAGGCGCCTGCCGCGGTGCTCATCGAGGGGCCGGCCGAGGCGGACGCGCTCGTGGCGCTCGCCGGGGAACCGGACATGCGCCCACCGGTCGCACTGCTCGCCCACGCCGTGGACGACCCGGGACGGGCCGCGTTCTGGCCGATGGCCGAGTTCTCGCCCGAGTGGGTCGCGCTGCGTTGGGCGCTCGACCGCGGCGCCGTCGTCCGCTTCGTCGACCTGCCCGCCGCACACACCCTTGTCGCGGCCGATCCCGCCCGGAGCCGGGCGGAAGGCGGGGAGGCCGTCGGCAGCCTGCGGATCGACCCCGTTGCCGAACTGGCCTCGGCCGCCGGATACGAGGACGCCGAGCGTTGGTGGGAGGACGTCATCGAACTGCGCGGTGACGGCGATCCCACCGCCGCCTTCGAAGCCCTCGCCGAGGCCATGGGAGCCCTGCGCGAGGCGTACGGGCACGGCGGCCACCCCCGGGATCCGGTCCGCGAGGCGTACATGCGGCTCCAGTTGCGCGCCGCCCGGAAGGAGTTCGGTGACTCCGTCGCCGTCGTCTGCGGCGCCTGGCACGTGCCCGCGCTCACCCGCAGGACCACCGTCGCCGCAGACAAGGCGCTCCTCAAGGGGCTGCCCAAGGCGAAGGTCGAGCTGACCTGGGTGCCCTGGACCCACCGCAGGCTCGCCCGGCACTCCGGCTACGGCGCCGGGATCGACGCGCCCGGCTGGTACGGGCACCTCTTCGCCGCCCCCGACCGGCCCGTGGAGCGCTGGATGACCAAGGCCGCCGGACTCCTCAGGGCCGAGGACCGCCCCGTCTCCTCCGCCGACGTGATCGAGGCGGTGCGGCTCGCCGGGGCCCTCGCCGCCCTGCGGGACCGTCCGCTCCCCGGCCTCGAAGAGACGACGGACGCCATCCGCGCCGTGCTCTGCGAGGGTTCCGACGTCCTGCTCGACCTGGTCCGTGACCGCCTCGTCGTCGGGGAGGTCCTCGGCGAGGTGCCGGCCGCCGCCCCTGCGGTGCCCCTCCAGCGCGACCTGGCCCGCCGGCAGCGAACCCTGCGCCTCAAGCCCGAGCCGCAGGAGCGCGAGCTGGGGCTCGACCTCCGAAAGGACGGCGACGCCGAGCGCAGCAGGCTGCTGCACCGACTCCGACTGCTCGACGTCCATTGGGGCGAACCGGTCGCCGGACGTGCGGGAACGGGCACCTTCCGGGAGAACTGGCGGCTGCGCTGGGACCCGGAACTGTACGTCCGCCTCGCCGAGGCCGGGGTCTGGGGCACCACCGTCGAGGCCGCCGCCACCGCGAAGGTCGAGTTCCGTGCCCGGGCCGCGACCCTCCTCGGCGAGGTCACCGCACTCGCGGAGGACTGCCTCCTCGCCGGGCTCGCCGAAGCGCTCCCGACCGTCATGCGGGCGCTCGCCGACCGCGCCGCGCTCGACGCCGACGTCGCCCACCTCGCCCACGCCCTCCCGGCCCTGGCGCGGTCCCTGCGCTACGGCGACGTCCGGGGCACCGACACGGCGGCCCTCGCCGAGGTGGCCGTCGGGCTTGCCGAGCGGATCTGCATCGGACTGCCGCCCTCCTGCACCGGACTCGACGCCGATGCCGCCGAGCAGATGAGGGACCGGCTCGATGCCGTCCACACGGCGATCGCCCTCCTCCCGGCCCGTCCCGCCCGACGCGACGGGCCGGACGCACCGGCCCGTCCCGCCCCGCCCGCGGGGCCGGAGTCCCCGGACCGGCCGGTCGAGCCCCACGCGCCCGGCCGGTCCGGGACGGGCGACGGCCCGATGCCTCCTGGTGCTGCCGACCCCACCGGGCCGGAGGACACCCCCGACGGTTCCGCTCGGCCCGACGGCTCCGACCGGCCCGGCGTGGCCGGTGGCCCCGGCCGTCCCCGTGGCCCCCTCGTCCCCGGCGACCCCGTCCGCCCTGCCGGTGGGCTCGTCGCGCGGTGGGGCGCGACCCTGCTGCGGCTCGCCCGGGGCGAGCGGATACCGGGGGTCCTCCGGGGACGCGCCGCACGACTGCTGCTCGACGGGGGGCGGATCGACGGTGCGGAGCTCGGTCCGCTCATGGACCGGGTCCTGTCCCCGGGCACCCCGCCGGCCGACGCCGCCGCCTGGCTCGACGGCTTCCTCGGCGGGAGCTCCGGGGGTGGACTGCTGCTCGTGCACGACCCGCGACTCTTCGGTCTGGTCGACGCCTGGCTGACCGGGGTGCCGGACGGGGCGTTCCCCGCTGTCCTGCCGCTGCTGCGGCGCACCTTCTCCGGGTACGAGCCGGGGGTGCGCCGCACCCTCGGGGAGTTGGCCGCCCGGGGGCCCCGCCCCGCCGCTCCCGGCCCTGCCGCCCCCGCCGCTCCCGGCTTCGCCCCCGTCCTCGATCGCGACCGGGCGGACGCCGTGCTGCCGCTCCTGCACCTGATCCTCGGAACGGAGTCCTTCGCATGACCACTGCCGAAGACGAGCGGATGCGGCGCTGGCGGCTGGTCCTGGGCGGCGGGGACGCCGACGGCACCGGCCGGACGCCCACCGGAACCGACTCCGCCATGGACCGGGCCCTCACCGCGCTCTACGACCACAAGGGGCGGGGCGGCGACCGCTCGGCCGGGCTCGGCGCCTCGGCACCCTCCGTGGCCCGCTGGCTCGGGGACGTCCGCAGGTACTTCCCCGGCTCCGTCGTCCAGGTGATGCAGCGCGATGCGATCGACCGGCTCGGGCTCGACGCCCTCCTCCTGGAGCCGGAGATGCTGGAGGCGGTCGAGGCGGACGTGCACCTGGTCGGCACCCTGCTCGCCCTGAACAAGGCGATGCCCGAGACGACCAGGGAGACCGCGCGGACCGTCGTGCGCAAGGTCGTCGACGATCTGGAGCGACGCCTCGCCGGCCGTACCCGCACCGCACTGACCGGGGCGCTCGACCGTTCGGCCCGGATCGGCCGGCCCCGCCACCGGGACATCGACTGGGACCGGACGATCCGCGCCAACCTCAAGAACTACCTGCCCGAGCACCGCACGGTCGTCCCCGAGCGCCTCGTCGGCCACGGGCGCGCTTCCCGGGGGATCAGGAAGGAGGTGGTGCTCTGCATCGACCAGTCGGGCTCCATGGCCGCCTCCGTCGTGTACGCCTCCGTCTTCGGAGCGGTCCTCGCCTCCATGCGGTCGCTCGCCACCCGATTGGTCGTCTTCGACACCGCCGTCGTCGACCTCACCGACCACCTCGACGATCCGGTCGACGTGCTGTTCGGCACCCGGCTCGGCGGCGGCACCGACATCAACCGTGCCCTCGCCCACTGCCAGTCGAGGATCACCCGCCCCGCCGACACGGTCCTCGTCCTCGTCAGCGACCTGTACGAGGGGGGCATCCGGGACGAGATGGCGCAGCGGGTCGCGGCCCTGAAGGCCTCCGGGGTGCAGCTCGTGGTGCTCCTCGCGCTCTCCGACGAGGGCGCCCCCGCGTACGACCGGGAGCATGCGGCGACGCTCGCCGCGCTCGGCGTTCCCGCCTTCGCCTGCACCCCCGACCACTTCCCGGAGGTCATGGCGGCGGCCCTGGAGAAGCGCCCGCTGCCGGTGCCCGAGGCCTGACCCCCGCCCGACCGGCGGTACGGGGCGGTGCGGAATCCGTCGCTGCGGGACCACCCGCACGGGTGCCGGTGGTTCGACTGAGGTCCATATCACATCCGCCGCCGTGGGACCCTCAGGATCGGGCCGGGCGCGTCGTGAGGGGGCGGGAGGCCAGTCCCCGCCTGCTGGAAGGGGGTCCGGGTCGTGCTCTGCCGCCCCTACGGACCGCCCGTCCGCCCCTACGTTCTGTGACCCGTATCACCGCTCGGTTGTGACCTGCGATTTAGGGACCCACGGCCCGCGGGGATAACCTGCGAGACGGACATGCCGCGTCCACGGACTCCGTGCACGCCTCCCTTGTGACAGCGCAGTCACGTTGCCCTCCGCGGCACGCCCACGCAGACAACGAACCGCGATCATCAGAAAAGGGACGGACGCGCGTGGACCTGTTCGAGTACCAGGCGAGGGACCTCTTCGCCAAGCACGGTGTACCGGTGCTGGCCGGTGAAGTCATCGACACGCCTGAGGCGGCGCGCGAGGCCACCGAGCGTCTTGGCGGCAAGTCGGTCGTCAAGGCGCAGGTGAAGGTCGGTGGCCGAGGCAAGGCCGGCGGCGTCAAGCTGGCCGCCACCCCGGACGAGGCCGTCGCCCGTGCGACGGACATCCTCGGGATGGACATCAAGGGCCACACGGTCCACAAGGTGATGATCGCGGAGACCGCTCCGGAGATCCTCGAGGAGTACTACGTCTCGTACCTCCTCGACCGCACCAACCGCACCTTCCTGGCCATGGCCTCCGTCGCCGGTGGCATGGACATCGAGGAGGTCGCCGCGACGACCCCCGAGAAGCTCGCGAAGGTCCCGGTCGACGCCAACCACGGCGTGGACATCGAGAAGGCCCGTGAGATCGTCGCCCAGGCCCAGTTCCCGGCCGAGGTCGCCGAGAAGGTCGCCGAGGTCCTGGTGACCCTGTGGAAGACCTTCGTCGCCGAGGACGCGCTCCTCGTCGAGGTCAACCCGCTGGCCAAGGTCGCCTCCGGCGACGTCCTGGCCCTGGACGGCAAGGTGTCCCTGGACGCCAACGCCGACTTCCGCCAGCCCGAGCACGAGGCGCTCGAGGACAAGGCGGCGGCCAACCCGCTCGAGGCCGCGGCCAAGGCCAAGGGCCTCAACTACGTCAAGCTCGACGGCGAGGTCGGCATCATCGGCAACGGCGCCGGCCTGGTCATGTCGACCCTGGACGTCGTCGCGTACGCCGGTGAGAACCACGGCGGCGTGAAGCCGGCCAACTTCCTCGACATCGGCGGCGGCGCCTCCGCGGAGGTCATGGCGAACGGCCTGGAGATCATCCTGGGCGACCCGGACGTCAAGTCCGTCTTCGTCAACGTCTTCGGTGGCATCACCGCCTGTGACGAGGTCGCCAACGGCATCGTCCAGGCCCTGGAGCTCCTCGCCTCCAAGGGCGAAGAGGTCAACAAGCCGCTGGTCGTGCGCCTCGACGGCAACAACGCGGAGCTGGGTCGCAAGATCCTGTCGGACGCCAACCACCCGCTCGTGCAGCGCGTGGACACCATGGACGGCGCGGCCGACAAGGCCGCCGAGCTCGCGGCTGCGAAGTAAGGGACAGGGGAAACCACAGCCATGGCTATCTTCCTCAACAAGGACAGCAAGGTCATCGTCCAGGGCATGACCGGTGCCACGGGCATGAAGCACACCAAGCTCATGCTGGGTGACGGCACCAACATCGTCGGTGGCGTGAACCCGCGCAAGGCCGGCACCAAGGTCGACTTCGACGGCACCGAGATCCCGGTCTTCGGCACCGTCGCCGAGGCGATGAAGGAGACCGGCGCCAACGTCTCCGTCCTCTTCGTGCCGCCGGCCTTCGCCAAGGCCGCCGTCGTCGAGGCGATCGACGCCGAGATCCCGCTCGCGGTCGTCATCACCGAGGGCATCGCCGTCCACGACTCCGCCGCGTTCTACGCGTACGCGGTGGAGAAGGGCAACAAGACCCGCCTCATCGGCCCGAACTGCCCCGGTCTCATCACCCCGGGCCAGTCCAACGCCGGCATCATCCCGGGCGACATCACCAAGCCGGGTCGCATCGGCCTGGTCTCGAAGTCCGGCACGCTGACGTACCAGATGATGTACGAGCTCCGTGACATCGGCTTCTCCTCCGCCGTCGGCATCGGTGGCGACCCGGTCATCGGCACCACGCACATCGACGCCCTGGCGGCCTTCGAGGCGGACCCCGACACCGACCTGATCGTCATGATCGGCGAGATCGGCGGCGACGCCGAGGAGCGTGCGGCCGACTTCATCAAGGCCAACGTCACCAAGCCGGTCGTCGGCTACGTCGCGGGCTTCACCGCGCCCGAGGGCAAGACCATGGGCCACGCCGGCGCCATCGTCTCCGGTTCCTCCGGCACGGCCCAGGCGAAGAAGGAGGCCCTGGAGGCCGCGGGCGTCAAGGTCGGCAAGACCCCGACCGAGACGGCCAAGCTGGCGCGCGCCATCCTGGCGGGCTGAACGGGCTGACCCGCACAGCAGCCCGACGGGCCGTGCACGAGGGGCCCCGCCCCCACCCGGGAGACCGGGTGGGGGCGGGGCCCCTCCGCGTGCCGCGGCTCGCGGCCGGAGGCTATTCGGCGACCGGCACCAGGCGCTCCGGGCCGGGGTTGGGCCGGGAGCGCAGCGCGTCGCGGAGTTCCAGGTCCTCGGGGCTCAGTTTCTGCGGGCCGCCCCGCACCGGCACGCCGTTGACGGTCTCGCCGGGGGCGTTCACCGGGATGTAGCGGGTCGGTGCGGTCGCCGCCGTGAAGCCGGTGACCCCGATGAGGGCCGCCGTCACCCAGAGCACCGCACGCGTCCAGGTGCGGGTCCGGTGTTCGCTGCCGGTCCGGACCGCGCGGGCCGGCGGGAGGGTGGTCGTCGGGGCCTCGGCGACCAGCGTGCCGAGCCGTCGGTGCAGCTCCTCCGGCTCGGAGAGTTCGGGAAGCCGCCGGGCCAGGACCGTCCTGGCGTGCAGCAGTCGGTTGGCCGCGGCCGGGGTGCTGGCCTCCGTTTCGGCGGCCGTCTCCGGCAGGTCGAGCCCGAGGCCGTCGTAGAGCAGGACGGTGCGGCGGTACGGCGGGGGCAGTTCGAGGAGCGCGCCGAGCAGCGCCCGGCGGTTCGCCTCGGTCGGCGGGGCGTCCGGGTGCTTGTGGGCGCGGCGGAACCGGTGCCAGGGCGAGAGGGCGTACTCGTACGCCGCCGCCCGCACCCAGCCCACCGGGTCCGCGTCCACGGCCACCTCGGGCCAGTGCTGCCAGGCGTGGTGGAAGGCGTGCTCGACGGACTCGCGGGAGAGCCGGCGGCGTCCGGTGAGCAGGTACGTCTGGTGGACGAGGCCCGGCGCGGCGTGTGCGTACAGCGCGTCGAAGGCCTCCTCGGGGGTGAGGGCGGGGGCGGGGTCCACCGACGGGGCGGGGGTCACCGGCGGTGCGTCGGGCGCCGGGTTCGCGTCGGGCGCCGGTTTCAGGCGCTCCGACGGCTTCGAGACGCCCGGGCGGGCGGCAGGGGCGGGGGAGGAGGCCCGCATCGGCTCGGTGGTGCGCTCGGTGGTGCGCTCGGTGGCGCACCCGGCCGTGGAGGGGTGCTCCGTGCGGGTGGCCGGGGCGTCGAGGGGGGAGTCCGCCGAGGGTCGGTCCCGCTCGCGGGGCGAGTCCCGTTCCGGGGGCCGCCGTCCTGGTGGCCGTGGCTGCGTCCGGGGCTCCGCTGCCGGGGGATCGGCGGGGAGCGGGTCCTCCGGCAGCGGGGCCCCGGACGCGCCGAGCAGCTTCGCGTACGCATCGAGCTTCCGGCCCCGGGGCTCCGAGCGCCCGGTCTCCCACGACTTGACCGTGGCCTTCGTGACGCCCATGGCCTCGGCGACCTGTTCCTCGCTCAGTGCGAGGGCCTCGCGCAACCTGCGCCGCTCCTTCGGTGTCGGCAGGGCGGCGGAGGACGCGGAATCCGTGGTGCTCCGGCTCATCGGCATCGACCTCCCGCAGAGCGACTATGGGCGGAAAAGTACATAAACGTATCTTGGGCGACACAGCGGAGGTTTGCCCGTTACGCGCCATGAGCGCGTGTCGTTGGCAGCATGACCCCGTGACCCACGTGACCGAGCACCCCATGACCCAGGGCGGCCGTTCCAGGGCCCTCGCCACCGCCTGCGTCCGGGGCGCGGTCGCCGCCGGACTGGGGCTCGGTGCCCTCGCGGTCCTGGTGATCGCGGCCTGGATCAGCTCCCCGTACCCCGACAGCGGGCCCGTCGGAGCCCTGCACGTCGCCGCCGGGACCTGGCTGCTCGCCCACGGGGTGGACCTGGTCCGCACGGACACCCTGTCCGGCCTGCCCGCCCCGCTCGGCGTCATCCCCCTGCTGCTCGTGGCCCTGCCCGTCCTGCTCGTCCACCGGGTCGCCCGCGACACCCTCGATCCGGGCGGCAGCGGGGGACGACCGCGCCCCTCCCCGGGCGGCACCGTCGTCGCGGTGTCCGGGGGGTACCTGTTGGTCGCGGCTGCCGTCGTGGCCTACAGCGAGAGCGGCCCGCTGCCCGCGGACCCGGTCGCCGCCGCGTTCTGGCTCCCCGGCATCGTCACGGCCGCGGCGGGGGCGGGCGTGTGGACGGCGCTCGGCCGCCCGCTGCCCCGGCAGCGGCAGGCCCCCGCCGTTCTGCGGGCGGCAGGGCTCGGCCTGATCACCCTGTTCGGCGGCGGGGCCGTGGTCGCGGCGACCTCGCTGATCCTCCACGAGGGGCGGGCGGAGGCCTCCTTCGCGGCGCTCGCCGCGGAATGGTCCGGTCGGGTGACGGTCCTGCTCCTCATCCTGGTGCTGCTGCCGAACGCGGCCGTCTGGGGCGCCGCGTACGGTCTCGGACCCGGCCTCGCCCTCGGCACCGGGGCGCTGGCGACCCCCCTGGGCCTCGGCGGCGACCCCGCCGTGCCGCCCTTCCCGCTGTTGGCCGCACTGCCCGCCGAGGGGCGCGGCGGTTGGATCCACGGGGCGACCCTCGTGGTCCCGCTGGCCGCCGCCGTCGTCCAGGGGTGGCGCATCGGCGGTCCGGCGCGGGCCTGGAGCGCCCGGGAAACGGCCCTGGCGGCCCTCGCCGCGGCCGGGGGGTGCGGAGCGGTCGTCGCCGTCCTGGCGGGGGCCGCGGGCGGCCCGCTCGGCACCGGCCGTCTGGCCGAGTTCGGTCCGGTGTGGTGGCAGGCGGGCGCGGCGGCGGTGCTGTGGGGAGCCTGCGCGGGGGTTCCGGTGGCGTGGGGGATGCGCGCCTGGGCCTGCCGCACCCCGCGCGCCGAGCGGCCCCGGACCGTGCCGGCGGACGCGTCGCCCGCGGACCCGGCCGTCGCCCCGGGCGGGGCCGCCGGCCCGACCGCGCCTCCCGTCGGCCCGCCCGGCCCCGGGGAGGTCGCGGTGCCGAAGGCCCCGGTGCTTCCCGGAGCCGCCCCGGGGCGGGGGCCGGACGTCGACCCCTACGCCGACCCCTTCGGCGACGACCCCGGCTACGAGCCGTACGACTACCTCCCGGCGGCCTGGGAAGCCTCCCCGCCGCCGTCCTCCGTCGATCCCGGGTGACTGTCCCGGGTGACTACTCCCGCACCCCGAAGACCACGCGGAGCTGCTTCGGCAGCAGGTCGTTGCAGGCCAGCTGGCTCGCATGGGTCAGGGCGTCGTCACGGCACTCGTAGAAGTCCCGGTAGGCGAGCTGCATGCTGAAGCTCACCGCGACGACCACCAGCGCGGTGCTCGCCCCGACGAGCCCGCCGATCGCCGCCCTCCGCATCGACCGCTCCGGGCCGGCCGTCGCGGACGCCCCCTGCTCGGAGGGTCGGGGAGCGTCCGCCGGGGACCGGAACGGAGAGGGGGCCTGCGGTGCCGACTGTGACGTCGGCGACACCTCGCCGGGCGCCTTCGGCTTGGCGCGCAGCGAACTGACGGCCCAGTAGAGGCCGAGCGCGCCGAGCAGCAGGGCCAGTTCCTGGGGGCCGAAGAACGCGAAGAAGAAGCCCCACACGCCCGCGAGGACCGCGTACCGGGCCCGCCGCTGGGCCGGGTCGGTCGGATCCCAGCGCGGGCCCTGCCCGGGCCCGCGCTCCGGGCCGCCCTGGTCGCCGCCCTGCCGTTCCGGTCCGCGACCGAAGCCGTCCTGGGAGGGGCCCGGCTGGCGGGGGCTCCAGCGGCCGTCCGACGGCTCCGGCGAGTCAGGGTTCCCGGACGGATCGCCGTCCGAGCCCTCCGGTCGCCGCGGCTGCCACGGCTGATCCGGCCGGCCCTCGGGCGGCGGCGCGAACGGGTTGTTGTCGTCGGTGGACTGGCGTTCCGGCATCTGCTGAACGTCTTCCCTCTGTCGTTTCGACCACGTCCGCACCCGTGGTCTCCGCTGCTGTCTCGTCCGCTGCTCGTCTGCGTGTGCGTCCGGCGCGGACCCTGACGCTACCGCCCTGCCCCGCCCCCGTCCCGTGGGGGCCGTCCCATGTGCCGGTATCGTTGCTGACGGTCGAGCCATTCGTAGGGTTCCCCGTATCGAGGGGCACGATTCGTTCGTATGACCACACAAACACCACGGAAAGAGTGAGCCAGTGGCTGCCGCCCGCCTCGTCGTCCTGGTCTCCGGTTCCGGCACGAACCTCCAGGCCCTGCTCGACGCGATCGCCGCCGACCCCGAGGGGTACGGAGCCGAGGTCGTCGCCGTCGGCGCGGATCGGGAGGGCATCGTGGGCCTGGAGCGCGCGGAGCGGGCCGGCCTCCCCACCTTCGTCTGCAGGGTGAAGGACCACGCCACCCGCGAGGAGTGGGACCGCGCGCTGACCGAGGCCACCGCCGCGCACGAGCCGGACCTCGTGGTCTCGGCCGGCTTCATGAAGATCGTCGGCAAGGAGTTCCTCGCCCGTTTCGGTGGTCGGGTCGTCAACACCCACCCCGCCCTGCTGCCCAGCTTTCCCGGTGCCCACGGGGTGCGCGACGCCCTCGCCTACGGGGCGAAGGTCACCGGGTGCACCGTCCACTTCGTCGACGACGGCGTCGACACCGGCCCGATCATCGCCCAGGGCGTGGTCGAGGTGCGGGACGAGGACGATGAAGCCGCTCTGCACGAGCGCATCAAGGAAGTCGAGCGCTCGCTGCTCGTCGACGTCGTGGGGCGTCTCGCCCGGCACGGCTACCGCATTGAGGGACGAAAGGTTCATGTCGGTGAACACGGACACCGTTAAGCCCATCCGCCGCGCGCTGGTCAGCGTCTACGACAAGACGGGGCTCGAGGAGCTGGCCCGCGGTCTGCACGAGGCCGGTGTCGAGCTCGTCTCCACCGGCTCCACGGCCGGCAAGATCGCCGCCGCCGGGGTGCCCGTCACCAAGGTCGAGGAGCTGACCGGCTTCCCCGAGTGCCTGGACGGGCGGGTCAAGACCCTGCACCCGCGCGTGCACGCCGGCATCCTCGCCGACCTGCGCCTGGAGTCGCACCGCGCGCAGCTCGCCGAGCTCGGCGTGGAGCCGTTCGACCTGGTCGTCGTGAACCTCTACCCGTTCCGCGAGACGGTCGCCTCCGGCGCCACCCCGGACGAGTGCGTCGAGCAGATCGACATCGGCGGCCCGTCGATGGTCCGCGCCGCGGCCAAGAACCACCCGTCGGTCGCGATCGTCACCAGCCCCGAGCGGTACGCCGACGTCCTCGCCGCCGTCAAGGCGGGCGGCTTCGACCTGACCGCCCGCAAGCGGCTCGCCGCCGAGGCCTTCCAGCACACCGCCGCGTACGACGTGGCCGTGGCCTCCTGGTTCGCCGACGACTACGCGGCGGCCGACGACAGCGGCTTCCCCGACTTCCTGGGTGCCACGTACGGGCGCAAGAACGTGCTCCGCTACGGCGAGAACCCGCACCAGGGCGCCGCGCTCTACGTCGACGGCACGGGCGGCCTCGCCGAGGCCGAGCAGCTGCACGGCAAGGAGATGTCGTACAACAACTTCACGGACACCGATGCCGCGCGTCGGGCCGCGTACGACCACGCAGAGCCCTGCGTCGCGATCATCAAGCACGCCAACCCGTGCGGCATCGCGATCGGCGCCGACGTCGCCGAGGCGCACCGCAGGGCGCACGCCTGTGACCCGCTGTCCGCCTTCGGCGGGGTCATCGCCGTCAACCGCCCGGTCTCCGTCGCCATGGCCGAGCAGGTGGCCGAGATCTTCACCGAGGTCATCGTCGCCCCCGGCTACGAGGACGGTGCGGTCGAGGTCCTCGCCAAGAAGAAGAACATCCGCGTCCTGAAGGCCGAGGGCGCCCCGGCCAGCCCGGTCGAGGTCAAGCCCATCGACGGCGGTGCCCTCCTCCAGGTCACCGACCGCCTCCAGGCCGAGGGCGACGACCCGGCCCACTGGACCCTCGCGACCGGCGAGGCACTCTCCGCCGAGGAGCTCGCCGAGCTCGCCTTCGCCTGGAAGGCCTGCCGCGCGGTCAAGTCCAACGCGATCCTGCTCGCCAAGGACGGCGCCTCCGTCGGCGTCGGCATGGGACAGGTCAACCGCGTCGACTCGGCGAAGCTGGCCGTCGAGCGGGCGGGGGAGGAGCGGGCCCGCGGCTCGTACGCCGCCTCCGACGCCTTCTTCCCCTTCCCCGACGGCCTGGAGATCCTGACCGCGGCCGGCGTGAAGGCGGTCGTGCAGCCGGGCGGCTCGGTCCGCGACGAGCTGGTCGTCGAGGCCGCGAAGAACGCGGGCGTGACGATGTACTTCACGGGCACGCGCCACTTCTTCCACTGAGACACCGCTGCCACGGGGCGCGAGCCCCCGGCGCGTCGGTGACGCGGCCGGGGCGACACCCCTGACGGCTACGCATCGGGCGGGCGGCCCGCCGGTATCCACC
>NZ_JBHYMK010000050.1:0-59164 GCF_042743065.1 Streptomyces sp. NPDC058872 | reverse complement strand
GCGCCCGCCTCGCCAAGGTGGCCGCCGACGGGCTGGACGCGCGCCCCGAGACCGTCTGACCCCCCCCGGGGGACGCAGGGCGGTGGTTTCCGGAATTCCGGAAACCACGGCCATTCTCATGACTGTGTCTCCCGTCGGCTTCGGATTCACCGACCTCGGGCCGGTAGACCCGCGCCACCGACTCCGCATTCACCGGCCCGCATTCACGAACACTTTCTTTCGGGCAACACAGACGGCGCCACCCGAATAGCCATTCTTTGTATACGGTGCACGTGTTAATTCTGGGCGCTCGCCGTGTTGACTGCGCGTTGCGAAAGCCTCACGCGCCCCCGTTCCTGCCCTTTGGGCCGGTGCAGGGAGAGCGACCGTTCCGCGTGCAACGCCGTCAACGCCCTCGCCCGCTCGGCGTCACCGCGCGCCACGGCGTCCACGATCGCGCCGTGCTCCGCCCAGGCCTCCAGCGGCTGGGCGGGCTGCTCCACGACGTACACCCAAGCGATCTTGTAGCGCAGTTGGGTGAGCAGCGCCGTCAGGGCAGGACTGCCGGAAGCCTGCGCGAGCGTCTCGTGGAACCAGCTCCCGAGCGACCGCAGGTCCTCGCCCTGGCCCCGCCTGGCCCGCTCCTGCCCCAGTCTGACCAGCCCGCGCAACACCTTCAGGTGAGCCTGGGTGCGCCGCTGCGCCGCCCGCGCCGCCCCCAGCGGTTCGAGCAGCAACCGCATGTCGAGGAGATCGGCCGCCTCCTGTTCGGTGGGCTCGGCCACATGGGCGCCCGCATGCCGGCGAGTGACGACGAAGCCCTCGGACTCCAGGGTGCGCAACGCCTCGCGGACCGGAACGCGGGAAACCCCGTACCGACGAGCGAGCTGCTCCTCGGTCAACCGGCTCCCCCGCTCGAACAGACCGGAGACGATGTCGTCCCGGATCGCCGTGCATACCGAGTGCGCGGGAATGCGCATGTCCGACCTCCGCCTTGGTCCGCGCGAGACAATGTGACCGACGCCCGTCCTGCGTCCGATCTGCGACTCTATTGCAGCACGCCAGAATTTCCGATGCCCCAGCGGAATCCATGGATATCTTTTGGTCAGCAAAAAGCCCCGGCTCAGTACGAGCCGGGGCTTTTGCGACGCGGTGCGCGACGGGTCCGGATCAGACCGCGACGCCGCGGGCACGGAGGTACGAGACCGGGTTGATGTCCGAGCCGTACTCGGGGCTCGTGCGCGCCTCGAAGTGGAGGTGCGGGCCGGTCGAGTTGCCGGTCGAACCCGACACGCCTATCTGCTGGCCCGGCTCGACGGTCTGGCCGACGTACACGCCGATGGAGGCGAGGTGCCCGTACTGGGTGTACGTGCCGTCGTTCATCCTGATGACGATGTTGTTGCCGTAGGCGCCGCCCCAGCCGGCCTCGACGACGGTGCCGGAGCCGACGGAGACGACCCGGCTGCCGTAGGCGGCGTGGAAGTCGACGCCGGAGTGGCTGCCGGAGGACCAGAGCGAGCCGCCGGCCTTGTAGCCCGTGGAGACGTACGAGCCGGCAACGGGAAGCTGGAAGGAGGCCAGGCGGCGGCGCTCGGCCTCGCGGGCGGCGCGCTCGCGCTCCAGTCGGATCTCCTTGGCCCGGGCCTCGGCCTTGCGCTTGGCCTCGGCCTCGGCCTTCGCCTTGGCGATGGCCTCGACGGCCTCCTGCTCCTGGGCGGCGGCCTGGGCGTTGATCCGGTCCACGAGGGAGTCCTCGGTGATCACCTGGGTGAGGCCGGTGTCCTCGGCGGACCGGTCGTCCGTGTCGGCGGCGAGCGCCGGGGAGGCCAGGGTGCCGATGACGCCGGTGGTGGCGAGCGTCGCCGCACCGGCGATGCCCACGCTGCGGCGAGCCATCCGGCTCGAACCACGATGCTTCCCGGTGGCACGGGTGAACGCCATGAAGTGGCTGGTCCTTTCCTTCCTTCTCGCCTACCGGGTTAGCTGACGGGTTCGGAGCAGGAAGGTCTCCTACGAACCCCTCCGTCCGGGACGAAGGCGCTCGATTCACCCCAGGGACTCGATGTGGGTCCCCGGCTCCCCAGGCTCGCGCCTGACGGGGACTCGGCGATGACTGTTCGATGCCGCGGTTGCGGCACGTGCAACTGACGAACAGCCGGACCGACGCTATGCGGATCGTCTGTCAATCACCAAACAGACACGCTTATTTGTAAGACATGCCACAGGGCAGAAGGCCACCCTTGCCAGCAATACGGACAAACAGGAGGTCCCTGACGAACCATGCCGTCAGGGACCTCCGTTGTCGGGTTCTGCCGTGGTCGGCAGAACGGATCAGCCGGTCACCACGGTGACTTCGCCGATGCCGAGCTCCCGGACCGGCTCCGCGATCTGAGCGGCGTCACCGACCAGCACGGTGACCAGTCGGTCCACCGGGAAGGCACTGACCACGGCGGCCGTCGCCTCGACCGTGCCCGTCTCGACCAGACGCGCGTACAACTCGGCCTGGAAGTCGTCCGGGAGGTGCTGCTCCACCTGATCGGCGAGCGTCCCGGCGACCGAAGCGGCCGTCTCGTACTTGAGGGGCGCCACACCCACCAGGTTCTGCACGGCCGTCTCGCGCTCGGCGTCCGTGAGGCCCTCGGCGGCCAGGGTCCGCAGCACCTTCCAGAGGTCATCAAGGGCCGGACCCGTGTTGGGGGTGTCGACGGAACCGCTGATGGCCAGCATGGCCGCGCCGTTCCCCCCGGCGTCGGAGCGGAGCACCTGCCCGAAGGCCCGCACCCCGTACGTGTAGCCCTTCTCCTCGCGCAGGACGCGGTCCAGGCGCGAGGTCAGGGTGCCGCCCAGGCAGTAGGCGCCGAGGATCTGGGCCGGCCAGACGCGGTCGTGCCGGTCCGGACCGATCCGACCGATCAGCAACTGGGTCTGCACCGCACCGGGGCGGTCCACGATGACGACCCGCCCGGTGTCGTCGGCGGTGATCGGAGGCATCGGCAGCGGCTCGGCCGGCTCGCCGGTCCAGGCGCCCAAGGACTCGGCGAGGACCTTGTCGAGGTCGATGCCGGTCAGGTCGCCGACGACCACGGCCGTGGCCGTGGCGGGGCGCACGTACGCCTCGTAGAAGGCGCGGACCGCAGCGGCGTCGATCGCGGCGACCGTCTCCTCGGTGCCCTGGCGCGGCCGGGACATCCGGGAACCGTCCGGGAACAGTTCCTTGTAGAGCTGTTTGGCGGCACGACGGGACGGGTTGGCCGACTCGTGCGGAATCTCATCGAGGCGGTTGCGCACCAAGCGCTCGATCTCGGTCTCCAGGAACGCCGGCGCGACGAGGGCCTCGGACAGCAGACCGAGCGCCTTGGGCAGGCGGGAGACCGGCACCTCCAGGGAGACCCGCACGCCCGGGTGGTCGGCGTGCGCGTCGAGCGTGGCGCCACAGCGCTCCAACTCGGCCGCGAACTCCTCCGCGCTGTGCCGGTCGGTGCCCTCGGACAGGGCGCGGGCCATGATGGTGGCAACGCCGTCGAGACCGGCGGGCTCGGCGTCCAGCGGCGCCGGCAGGAAGAGCTCCACCGCCACCACCTGCTGGCCGGGCCGGTGGCAGGTGAGGACGGTCAGGCCGTTGTCCAGCTTCGCACGGTCCGGAGCCGGGAAGGCCCACGGCTTCGCGGTGCCCGGCCGGGGCTGCGGGTGGAAGTCCATGTTGGTCAAAGACACGGCAGCGTCGGTCACTGGTCCGCTCCCTCTTCCTCGTCGCTGTCGCTCTGCTCGGTCGCCAAGGGCTCGTAGACGAGCACCGCGCGGTTGTCGGGGCGCAGCTTGGCCGCCGCGACCGCCCGGACCTCGTCCGCGGTGATGCCCAGGACCCGGTCGACGGCGGTCAGGGCGAGCTGCGGGTCGCCGAAGAGCACCGCGAACCGGCACAGTTCGTCCGCGCGGCCCGCCACCGTGCCGAGCCGGTCCAGCCACTCGCGCTCCAGCTGGGCCTGTGCACGCTCCATCTCCTCCGACGTGGGCCCCTCCGCCGCGAACCGGGCGAGCTCCTCGTCGACGGCCGCCTCGATCTGCGGAACCTCGACGCCGCCGGAGGTCTTGACGTCGAGCCAGCCGAGCGAAGGCGCCCCGGCGAGCCGCAGCAGGCCGAAGCCCGCGGCCACCGCGGTGCGGTCTCGGCGCACCAGGCGGTTGTGCAGGCGGGAGGACTCGCCGCCGCCCAGGACCGTGAGGGCGAGGTCGGCGGCGTCGCACTCGCGCATGCCGTCGTGCGGCAGCCGATAGGCGGCCATCAGCGCACGGGCGGGAACCTCTTCCTCGACGACCTCGCGCAGCTGCTCGCCGATGACCTCGGGCAGCTCACCGGGGCGCGGCTCGGGCTTGCCGTCGTGGGCGGGGATGGAGCCGAAGTACTTCTCGACCCAGGCGAGGGTCTGCGCCGGGTCGATGTCGCCGACGACGGACAGGACCGCGTTGTTGGGGGCGTAGTAGGTGCGGAAGAAGTTCCGCGCGTCCTCCAGGGTGGCCGCGTCCAGGTCGGCCATGGAGCCGATCGGCGTGTGGTGGTAGGGGTGGCCCTCCGGGTAGGCGAGGGCGGTCAGCTTCTCGAAGGCGGTGCCGTACGGCACGTTGTCGTAGCGCTGGCGGCGCTCGTTCTTGACGACGTCCCGCTGGTTCTCCATGGACTCGTCGTCCAGGGCGGCGAGCAGCGAACCCATGCGGTCCGCCTCCAGCCAGAGCGCGAGCTCCAGCTGGTGCGCGGGCATGGTCTCGAAGTAGTTGGTGCGCTCGAAGCTGGTCGTGCCGTTGAGCGATCCTCCGGCGCCCTGGACCAGCTCGAAGTGGCCGTTCCCCTGGACCTGCTGGGAGCCCTGGAACATCAGGTGCTCGAAGAGGTGGGCGAGGCCGGTGCGTCCCTTGACCTCGTGACGCGAGCCGACGTCGTACCAGAGGCAGACCGCGGCGACCGGGGTCAGGTGGTCCTCGGAGAGCACCACGCGCAGGCCGTTCGCCAACCGGTGCTCGGTCGCTGTCAGGCCGCCGGAGCCGGCCTCGGCCGTGGCCGTGTGACCCATGGGCATGTACGTCCCTTCGATCGCGATGTGAAAAAGTCCTGCCACTGTATGCAAGCGCGCCGACACCTGGCGAAGTTCCCGCCCCGTCATGATGTCCCTCTTCCGGGTCGCGGTCGGCGTTGTCGGTGACACGGTCCACAATGGTCCGCGTCAGATCAACCTTGTTGGTGAAGGAGCCGCAGCCGCGATGGCCCGCCGCAGCACGAAGACACCGCCGCCGGACGACGCGTACGAGGAGAGGATCCTCGACATCGACGTCGTCGACGAGATGCAGGGCTCCTTCCTCGAGTACGCGTACTCGGTGATCTACTCGCGTGCCCTCCCGGACGCCCGCGACGGCATGAAGCCCGTACAGCGCCGCATCGTCTTCCAGATGAACGAAATGGGCCTGCGCCCCGAGCGCGGCTTCGTCAAGTGCGCCCGCGTCGTCGGCGAGGTGATGGGCAAGCTGCACCCGCACGGCGACGCGTCGATCTACGACGCGATGGTCCGCATGGCGCAGCCCTTCTCCATGCGTCTGCCCCTGGTCGACGGCCACGGCAACTTCGGTTCCCTGGGCAATGACGACCCACCGGCCGCCATGCGGTACACCGAGTCCCGGATGGCTCCCGCCGCGCTCCTCATGACCGAGTCCATCGACGAGGACACGGTCGACTTCGCGCCGAACTACGACGGCCAGGAGCAGGAACCCGTCGCGCTCCCCGCGGCCTATCCGAACCTGCTGGTCAACGGCGCTTCCGGCATCGCGGTCGGCATGGCGACGAACATGCCCCCGCACAACCTCGGCGAGGTCGTCGCGGCGGCCCGCCACTTGATCCGCTACCCCCATGCCGACCTCGAAGCGCTGATGCGCTTCGTGCCCGGCCCCGACCTGCCCACCGGCGGTCGGATCGTCGGCCTGTCCGGCATCAAGGACGCCTACGCATCGGGACGCGGCTCCTTCAAGATCCGCGCCACCACGACCGTGGAAACGGTGACGGCGCGCCGCAAGGGCATCGTCGTGACCGAGCTGCCGTTCACTGTCGGCCCGGAGAAGGTGGTCTCCAAGATCAAGGACCTGGTCGGTTCCAAGAAGCTCCAGGGCATCGCGGACGTCAAGGACCTCACCGACCGCAGCCACGGCCTGCGCCTGGTCATCGAGATCAAGAACGGTTTCGTGCCGGAAGCGGTGCTGGAGCAGCTCTACAAGCTGACGCCGATGGAAGAGTCCTTCGGCATCAACAACGTGGCCCTGGTCGACGGGCAGCCGCTCACCCTCGGCCTCAAGGAGCTCCTCGAGGTCTACCTGGACCACCGCTTCGAGGTGGTCAGGCGTCGGTCCGAGTTCCGTCGCACCAAGAAGCAGAACCGGCTGCATCTGGTCGAGGGCCTCTTGGTCGCGCTGCTCGACATCGACGAGGTCATCCGCCTCATCCGGGAGAGCGAGAACTCGGCCCAGGCCAAGGAGCGCCTGATGGAGCGCTTCTCCCTCAGCGAGATCCAGACGCAGTACATCCTGGACACTCCGCTGCGCCGGCTCACCAAGTTCGACCGCCTGGAGTTGGAGGGCGAGCGCGACCGCCTCAACGGCGAGATCGACGAGCTGACCGGAATCCTCAACTCCGACGCGGAGCTCCGCAAGTTGGTCTCGGCGGAGCTGGCGGCAGTCTCCAAGAAGTTCGCCACCGACCGGAGGACGGTCCTGCTGGAGTCGGCAGGGGCACCCGTCGCAGCCGTGTCCCTGCAGGTCGCGGACGACCCCTGCCAGGTGCTGCTCTCCTCGACAGGCCTGCTCGCCCGCACGGCAAAGGCCGAACTGCCGCCGGTCGACCCTGACGCGGCGCGGGCCAAGCACGACGTGATCGTGTCTGCGGTGGCCGCCACTCAGCGCGGCGAGGTCGGCGCGGTGACCTCGACCGGAAGGCTGCTGCGGGTCGCGGTGATCGACCTGCCCCAACTGCCGGACACCGCGAGCGTCCCGAACCTCGCGGGCGGCGCACCGCTGTCGGAGTTCCTCTCCCTGGAGACGGACGAGACGGTCGTCTGTCTGACCACGCTGGACGAATCCTCCCCGGGCCTCGCCCTCGGCACGCTCCAGGGCGTGGTGAAGCGCGTGGTGCCGGACTATCCGACGAACAAGGAGGAGCTGGAGGTCATCACCCTCAAGGAGGGCGATCGGATCGTCGGCGCCGTCGAGCTGCGGACGGGTGAGGAAGACCTGGTCTTCATCACCTCCGACGCCCAGCTGCTGCGCTACCAGGCCTCCCAGGTGCGGCCCCAGGGACGTCCGGCAGGCGGCATGGCCGGCATCAAGCTCGCCGCGGACGCCGAGGTGCTCTCGTTCACGGCCGTCGACCCGGCAGCGGACGCCGTCGTCTTCACCGTCGCGGGCTCCACGGGCGCCCTGGACGCCTCGACGGGCACCTCGGCGAAGCTGACCCCCTTCGACCAGTACCCGCGCAAGGGACGTGCGACCGGCGGCGTCCGTTGCCAGCGCTTCCTGAAGGGCGAGGACGTCCTGGTCCTGGCGTGGGCGGGGGCCACCCCGGCGCGCGCGGCCCAGAAGACCGGCGCCCCGGTGGCCCTGCCGGACGTCGATCCCCGCCGCGACGGCTCGGGCACCCCGCTGCCCAAGACGATCGAAGTGGTGGCGGGTCCCGCTCGTTAGAGCCCGTCCGCTTCGGTCTGCTCCGCCGTCTGCTGCACGTACCGCAGGACGCCCCACATGCTGTGCTCGTCGGGGGCGTCCTGCGGGCCGTTCAGCTCGCAGGACGCGAGTTCCTTGCGCAGACCGGCCGGGTCGATGCCGGAGCCGATCAGGACGAGCTGGGTGAGCCGTTCCTCACCGACCGGCCAGGGCTCGGGGTAGAAGCGCAGGAAACGACCGACCGCGTGCACGACGTAACGGTTGTCCTGATCGGCGGGCCCCAGGTCGACGAAGCCCTTGATCCGGTAGAGGCCCTCGGGGCGGGAATCGAGGAAGGCCATCAGCCGGCGCGGTTCCAGCGGTGTCGCGGCCGTCACCGACAGGCTCTCGTAGGCCGCGTGCGGATGGACCTGGTCGATGCCTTCAGGGCCGTAGAGGATGTCCTCGATCGACATCTGCCCCTCGATCTCCCCCTCCGGAACGACCCGGTCGAAGAGCAGCTCGGGATCGATGCGCCCGTGGGAGACCTCGACCACGGCGGCGCGCCCGGCAAGCCCGGCCACGGTCTTCCGCACGCTGCGCAGCTCCTCCTCGGGCACCCGGTCCGCCTTGTTGACGACCACGAGATCGGCGAGGGAGAGGTGCCGGTCGGCCCCGGGGTGCCGCAGCCGGGTGGCGGGGAACTCGGCCGCGTCGACGACCTGGACGAGCCCTCCGTACACGACCCGCTCGTTCTCGCTGGCGAGCACCATGCGCACCAGTTCCTCCGGCTCCGCAAGGCCGCTCGCCTCGATCACGATCACGTCGAGCCGTGCCTCGGGCCGGGTCAGGACCTCCAGGTACTCGTCGAGTTCGCCGGCGTCGACGGCGCAGCACAGGCAGCCGTTTCCGAGCGAGACGGTGGAACCGACCTGACCGGCGACGGTCATCGCGTCGATGCCGATGTCACCGAAGTCATTGACCATGACGCCGATGCGGGTCCCCCGGGCGCTGCGCAGCACGTGGTTGAGGAGCGTCGTCTTTCCTGCTCCGAGGAACCCGGCCAGGACGACGACGGGGATCTGCTGCGTGCTCAAGGGACGTGCCTCCGCTTCCTTCAGGTCCCACTTCCGTGGGAACCCCCCAGGATAAGCACCCGTCCCCCCGTCCTTCCGGTCGCGGCTCCGGCCGTCCGCCTCTCGGCCTCCCGGGCCGGGAGCCGTCCCGGCCCGGGCACCACGGGGCCCGGCCTCAGACGGCTCCCGCGCCCGTCAGGGCCCGCACCTCGGTTTCCGCTTGCCGTGCCTCATCCGGCGGTTCGGGTGAGGTGACCGTGCCGATCCACCCTGCGAGGAAACCGAGCGGAATGGAGACCACGCCGGGGTTCTGCAGGGGGAAGAGGTGGAAGTCGAGGCCCGGGAACAACGACTCCGGGCTGCCCGACACGACCGGGGACAGCAGGACGAGCAGCACCGCCGGCACCAGCCCTCCGTATACCGACCAGACCGCCCCCCGGGTGGTGAACTTCCTCCAGAAGAGCGAGAAGAGCAGCACCGGCAGGTTGGCGGAGGCCGCCACCGCAAAGGCCAGACCGACGAGGAAGGCCACGTTCAAGTCACGGGCGAGGAGTCCGAGGCCGATTGCCGCGGCGCCGATCCCCGCGGCGGCGATGCGGGCCACCGCCACCTCGCTGTGGGGTTCGGTACGCCGACGGCGCAGCGAGGCGTACAGGTCGTGGGCGACGGAAGCCGAGGAAGCCAGCGTGATCCCCGCGACGACGGCGAGGATCGTCGCGAAGGCAACGGCTGCGACGACCGCGAAGAGCACCGTGCCACCGGTGGAACCAGCGCCTCCACCGAGATCGAGGGCCAGCAGCGGTACGGCCGTGTTCCCCGAGGCATGGGAGGCACGGACCTGATCGGAGCCGATCAGCGCGGCCGCCCCGAAGCCGAGCACGATGGTCATCAGATAGAAACTGCCGATGAGTCCGATGGACCAGATGACGGAGTGACGGGCCGCCCGGGCGGTCGGCACGGTGTAGAAGCGGGACAGGATGTGCGGCAGTCCCGCCGTACCGAGGACCAGGGCAAGACCGAGGCTGATGAAATCGAGACGGGCCGTCCAGTCACCGCCGTAGCGGAGCCCGGGGGCGAGGAAGTCCGGCCCGTGCCCACTGCGTTCGGCCGCGGTGGAGAGCAAGCCGTTCACATCGCCGTGGAACCGGAGCAGCACGAGGACGGTCAGCGCGATGGTGCCCGCCATGAGCAGGACCGCCTTGACGATCTGGATCCAGGTGGTGGCCCGCATCCCGCCGAGCGACACGTAGATCACCATCAGTGCCCCCACGCCGATCACGGTCCAGGAGCGCGCCGCCTCGCTGGAACCGCCGAGCAGCAGTGCCACCAGGCTTCCGGCACCCACCATCTGGGCCACCAGGTACAGCACGGAGACGGCGACCGAGGAGGTGCCGGCGGCGATCCGCACCGGGCGCTCCGCCATCCGTGCGGCGATGACGTCGGCCAGGGTGAACCGTCCGCAGTTGCGGACCAGTTCCGCCACCAGCAGGAGGACGACCAACCAGGCGACGAGGAAGCCGACGGAGTAGAGCATCCCGTCGTAGCCGTAGAGGGCGATCAGCCCGGAGATGCCGAGGAAGGAGGCCGCGGACATGTAGTCCCCGGCAATGGCGAAGCCGTTCTCCAACGGAGAGAACAGCCGCCCTCCGGCGTAGAACTCCTCGGCCGATCCCTGTCTCCGACGACTCACCCACGTGGTGATTCCCAGGGTCACGGCGACGAAGAGGCTGAACAGCACGAGTGCCAGGGTCTGATGGCTTCCGGTCACGGCTGCGCCACCCCTCGGGTCATCTCCTGGGTGTCCCAGCGCAGGTCCAGCGCCGCCCGATCCCTGCGCAGTCGCGCATGGCGGGCATACGCCCAGGTCAGCAGAAAGGTGCTGAGGAACTGCCCGAGTCCCGCGACCATGGCCACGTTGACCACGCCGGCGACCGGCCGGGCCATCAGACCGGGCGCGGCAATGGCGGCCACCACGTAAGCGAGGTACCAGAGGAGGAACGCCAGAGTGGCGGGAAAGACGAACCGGCGGTAGCGACGGCGCACCTCCTGGAAGGCAGGGCTGCGCTGGACTTCCAGATAGATCTCGGCCGCGCCCTGGACCCGCTGCTCCGGCACCGTGTCGAGCCGACCGTCACGGGGCCTCCCGGCTCCCGCGCCTCCGTCCAGCTCGGAGGCTGCCGCGTCGTACCAGGGGTCGTCCACGGTCAACGCCGAAGCGCCGCGCCCCTGTTGCTTGTCCACCTGCTCCACCGACCAACTCTCCTTGTCAGCGAACCGTTTCGGCCGCGTGCCCAAGGATGGACAGAGCGGGAAGATCCCGGACTCTTCTCCTCCCTCTCTTCACCCCATCAGGTGACTCTTTTCCCGGGCGGCCCGACCGGGCCGTGCCGATGTGCGTGTCCACGGCCCGCTCTCGATCGTGGACCGGTCTCGCGGAGAGCTCGTCGGTGCGGGGTTCACCTCGACTGCGGGCGTCCGCAGCGGTCGGGGGAGATCCTGCTCGAACGGTCCGCCCACCGGATGCACCACTGGCTTTGCCATCCGGCCCGTGACCCCGTCCACAGGCGGCCGGACCGGGGCCGCCACCGGATGCACCCCTACCCTCCGCAGCGATTCCGCCGCGGAGGGTAAGGGTCGTTGTCACCGCCCCCGGGGCGAAGCGCTTCCCCCGGCTGCGGGGGAAGCGCCCGGGCGCACGTCAGGCGTCGATGCGCGAGCGGTCGAGGGTCGCCGCGGAACCGGTGATGAACTCCTTGCGGGGTGCCACGTCATTGCCCATGAGCAGGTCGAAGACCTGCTCAGCCGCTTCCAGGTCGCCGATGTTGATGCGGCGCAGGGTGCGGTGGCGCGGGTCCATCGTGGTTTCCGCGAGCTGATCGGCGTCCATCTCGCCCAGGCCCTTGTAGCGCTGGATGGAGTCCTTGTAGCGGACCCCCTTGCGCTGGAACTCCATGAGGGTCTGGCGGAGCTCGTTGTCCGAGTACGTGTAGACGTACTTGTCCTGGCCCCTCTTGGGCTGGACCAGTTCGATCCGGTGCAGGGGCGGCACCGCGGCGAAGACCCGTCCGGCTTCGACCATGGGCCGCATGTACCGCTGGAAGAGCGTGAGCAGCAGACAGCGGATATGGGCCCCGTCAACATCGGCGTCGACCAGGAGCACGATCTTGCCGTAACGGGCGGCGTCGATGTCGAAGGTGCGTCCCGAGCCCGCTCCTATGACCTGGATGATCGCGCCGCACTCGGCGTTCTTGAGCATGTCCGAGACGGACGACTTCTGAACGTTGAGGATCTTGCCGCGAATGGGCAGCAGGGCTTGGAACTCGCTGTTCCGCGCGAGCTTGGCCGTGCCGAGCGCCGAGTCCCCCTCGACGATGAAGAGCTCACTGCGCTCCACGTCGTCACTGCGGCAGTCCGCCAGCTTGGCCGGGAGCGAGGAGGATTCCAGCGCGGTCTTCCTGCGCTGCGCCTCCTTGTGCTGACGGGCCGCGATCCGGGTGCGCGCCGCGGCGACGGCCTTCTCCAGCACGGCACGGGCCTGCGCCTTGGCGTCCCGCTTGGTGGAGGTGAGGAATGCCTTGAGCTCCTTGGCCACCACGTTCGCCACGATCCGACGGGCGGCGGAGGTACCGAGGATCTCCTTGGTCTGCCCCTCGAACTGCGGCTCGGCGAGACGGACCGTCACGACGGCCGTGAGCCCCTCCAGGGCGTCGTCCTTGACGATGTCGTCCTCGGCGACGCGCAGCAGCTTGGCCGAGCGCAGCACCTCGTTCACCGTCTTGGTGACGGCCTGCTCGAAGCCGGAGACGTGGGTGCCGCCCTTGGGCGTGGCGATGATGTTGACGAAGGACTTGACCGTGCTGTCGTAGCCGGTGCCCCAGCGCAGGGCAACGTCGACGGCGAGCTCCCGGGTGACCTCGGTCGGGGTCATGTGGCCGCGCTCGTCGAGGACCGGGACCGTCTCCTTGAAGGTGCCGTGCCCGGTGAGGCGCTGGATGTCACAGACCGCCCTGTCCTGCGCCAGGTACTCGCAGAACTCGCTGATGCCCCCGTCGAAGCGGAAGGTCTCTTCGCTCTTGCCCACGTCGGCGAGGTCCCGCTCGTCGCGGACGACGATGGTGAGCCCGGGCACGAGGAAGGCGGTCTGCCGGGCGCGCTGGTGGAGCGTCTCCAGGGAGAGCTTGGCGTCCTTGAGGAAGATCTGGCGATCCGCCCAGTACCGGACGCGCGTACCGGTGCGCGCCTTGGGGATGCGCTTGCCCTTGACGAGTCCGTTGCCCGGATCGAAGGGGCTGTCGGGGCCCTGCTCCGTGAAGACGCCCGGCACTCCCCGGCGGAAGCTGATCGAGTGGGTCGCGCTGTTCCGGTCGACCTCCACGTCGAGGCGGGCCGACAGGGCGTTCACCACGGAGGCGCCCACGCCGTGCAGACCGCCCGAAGCCGCGTACGAGCCGCCGCCGAACTTTCCTCCGGCGTGCAGCTTGGTCATCACGACCTCGACGCCGGAGAGGCCGGTCTTCGGCTCGACGTCGACCGGAATGCCCCGACCGTTGTCCCGAACCTCGACGGAACCGTCTTCGTGGAGGACGACCTCGATGTGATCGCAGTAGCCACCGAGGGCCTCGTCGACCGAATTGTCGATGATCTCCCAGATGCAGTGCATGAGGCCGCGGCTGTCGGTGGACCCGATGTACATGCCGGGGCGCTTGCGAACCGCTTCGAGCCCTTCGAGTACGAGCAGGTGCCGCGCGGTGTAGTTGGAACCGTCACGGTCTGCGGTCAGCAGCGCACTGGACGGCACGGACGTTTCGGCGGTCACGCGGTTCGCTCCTCGCTGAATTTGAAATCTGGCCCGGTGGGGTAAGGCCCGGCTTCGGCCACCGCTCAGAGGGTACCGATGCCTGGTAGAGCCGTTGTCACGCCACCCTCCCCGATTCCCCATGCTAGTCCAGCCTCGTATGAATGTTCGATCCCTCGATGGGGTGACGCAAACATCACGTTCCCTTCCAGGCATGAACCATTTAGGCTCCGGGCACGTCCTCATGAACAACCGGCAACCCCGCCGGGAGGGCTAACCGACACAAGCAACGCGAAATCCGTAGAGCGAAGCAATACGGCTCATTCGCCGCCAACCGGCAGCAGACAGCCACCTTGGGAAGAAGTTTCAAGAAAAAGCCGCGAGCGGGAACGTTTCCGGCCTGGTTGGATGTTGACCCTGGTACGACAGCTCGTCGAGCTAGAGAAGAGGCGACGTGACTACTGTTCTGACCCCCGCGACCCCCCTGACGGCCGCCGACCGATGCGACCGCTGCGGCGCCCAGGCGTACCTGCGCGTCGTCCTGACCAGCGGAGGTGACTTGCTCTTCTGCGCCCATCACGGACGTAAGTTCGAGCCGGAACTCAAGAAGATCGCCGTTGAGATACAGGATGAGACGGACAGGCTGACGGACGTGCCGGCCCGCACGATGGGCGACGACCACTGACGCCTCGCATCCACGACGAGCCCCGTGCCGGTCGCTGACCGGACGACGGGCGGTCACCCCAGCACTTCGCGGGGTGACCGCCCGCTCTCGTCTCCACCACCCGGGTGCCCGCGTTGCTTCCTTCCGGCTCAGAAGCGTGCCGGAAGCACCGCGGAGACGCGGGTGTAGACCCCCGGGTTCTCCGCCTGACCACAGCCGCTCCCCCAGGACACCAGGCCGACGAGAAGCCCCCCTGCCACCAGCGGTCCTCCGCTATCCCCTTGGCAAGCGTCCTTGCCGCCCCGCGGATCACCTGCACACAGCATCGTCTCGCGCTGGTAGCGGGCACCGAAACCGCCCGGGTAGGCCCGCTCGCACGCGGTGTCCGGCAGCACTTGAACGCGTGCCGTCCGCAGCGCAGAGGCGTAGGACCCGCTGCCGGTCGTATCGCCCCACCCGTAAACGTCCGCCTCCGTTCCGGGCGCGTACGAAGGGTGCTCCGGACCGGCGACGCCGATCACATGGGACTCCGGCAGGGCGCTCGTCAGGGTCAGCACCGCCAGGTCGCCCGCGTTGGTCGTCGGGTCATAGGCAGGGTTGACCCAGGCGTCCGAGATCCGGACCTCCTGCCCTCCCTGTCCGCGCAGCGCCGCACGGCCGGCGATGACCACGAAGTCGCGCACCTCTTGCGGTTCTCCCCCGAGCACCTCGCGCCCCAGACAGTGGGCCGCCGTGAGCACCTTGGTCGGAGCGACGACCACGCCCCCACAGAACTGCCCCGCACGCATACCTCCGAACCGGTCACGGCTGGACAGCGCCACGACCCACGGTGCATCCGTGATCTGGATCGGCCGGCCGCCCACCACGACGCTGTCGGCGACCACGGGACCGGCGCCGACGAGCTGCCCTGCCGCAGCGACGATCAGGCCCAGAGCACCTGTCAATGCTCGGGTGAGGGAACCATGCATGGAGCCTCCTGACTCTCGGGTGATGTTCGTTCACCCAGAGTCCAGCACACGCCTCCGCGATGCACCCGCGCACGGCCGGAAGGGCCCGGTTCCCCTCGGGGAGCCGGGCCCTTCCGCGTGTTGCTCAGCGCCTCGTACGGATCAGTCGAGGTAATCGCGCAGGACCTGCGAGCGCGAGGGGTGGCGGAGCTTCGACATCGTCTTCGACTCGATCTGCCGGATCCGCTCGCGCGTCACTCCGTAGACCTTGCCGATCTCGTCGAGCGTCTTCGGCTGACCATCGGTGAGGCCGAAGCGCATCGAGACGACACCGGCCTCACGCTCGGAAAGCGTGTCGAGGACCGAGTGCAGCTGCTCCTGGAGGAGGGTGAAGCTGACCGCGTCGGCCGGCACGACCGCCTCGGAGTCCTCGATGAGGTCACCGAACTCGCTGTCGCCGTCCTCGCCCAGAGGCGTGTGGAGGGAAATCGGCTCACGGCCGTACTTCTGGACCTCGATGACCTTCTCGGGGGTCATGTCGAGTTCCTTGGCCAGCTCCTCCGGGGTGGGCTCGCGGCCCAGGTCCTGAAGCATCTGGCGCTGCACGCGCGCGAGCTTGTTGATGACCTCGACCATGTGCACCGGGATGCGGATGGTGCGGGCCTGGTCCGCCATGGCTCGGGTGATCGCCTGACGGATCCACCACGTGGCGTACGTGGAGAACTTGTAGCCCTTGGTGTAGTCGAACTTCTCGACGGCACGGATCAGACCGAGGTTGCCCTCCTGGATGAGGTCCAGGAAGAGCATGCCGCGGCCGGTGTAGCGCTTGGCCAGCGACACCACCAGGCGGAGGTTGGCCTCCAGGAGGTGGTTCTTGGCCCGACGTCCGTCCTCGGCGATGATCTCCAGCTCGCGCTTGAGCTTCGGAGCGAGCTTGTCCGAGTTGGCGAGCTTGTCCTCGGCGAACAGGCCGGCCTCGATGCGCTTGGCGAGCTCGACCTCCTGCTCGGCATTGAGCAGCGGGACCTTGCCGATCTGCTTGAGGTAGTCCTTGACCGGGTCGGCGGTGGCACCGGCAACGGCGACCTGCTGCGCCGGAGCGTCGTCCTCGTCCTCGTCGGACAGGACGAAGCCCTTGCTCTCGCCCTCGGTCTCCTCTTCCTCGCCCTTGCCGGGCGCGACGTCCTCGAGCAGCTCCTCGCCCTCGACCAGCTCGTCGGAGTCCTTCTTGGACGTGGTCTTCTTGGCCGCCGTCTTCTTCGCGACGGTCTTCTTGGCGGCCGTCTTCTTGGCGACGGTCTTCTTGGCCGCCGCCTTCTTGGCCGGCGATCCGGTCTCGTCGGCCGGGTCGGCGCCCTCGGTCGCGGAGGCCGAGACGGTGCTCTTCGTCACGGTCGTCCTGGCGGTGACGGTCTTGGTCGCGGTGCGCTTGGCCGGACTCTTCGCTGCGACGCTCTTCCGAGCGCGCTTCGGCGACTCCGCTGCACTGACCATCAGCGTCACACCCTCTTCCTCGAGGATCTGATTGAGGCTGCGCAGAACGTTCTTCCACTGGGTTGGCGGAATCTGGTCGGCTTCGAAGGCCCGACGCACGTCATCGCCGGCGATCTGCCCATCAGCCTTTCCCCGCTCGATGAGCGCCATCACAGACTCGGACTCGGCGATCTCCGGCGGGAGCGTACGGGATGTGCTGGCCGACACGAACAACCTCTCGGAACGATGGAAACGGCTTCCGGCCCCGCTCTGGATCGAGCTGGAGCCGACGACCGTCGACGGGGAATGCGTCGACGGCGCGGGCTGGACCGGGGAACTACACAGCGCCTGTACGGGCCGCTGTATTCCTTCCTCGGCTGTCACCTCTTAGGTCATCGCACGGCCCGGAGGAGTGTTACGCCCAATCTTCGTGGCCCGAGTCACACCTCATTTGCGACGAAGAGGCCAAACCGTCCGATCAGCGAACATTCTCGCGGCTTGGCTCGAACGTCACCCGAACGGAACCCACCCGCCCTGATGACGCTCGGACTCGACGGCGCACTGCACGTGCGCTCTCGCACTCCCGGCCACGGACCGCTGATCAGTGTTCGCGGGGAGCGGGGACGACGCGCTCCACCTCGGGGTGGACCATGAGCAGCTGCCGCATCGCACCCTCGGCTCCGTGGGCGTCCCCGGCGGCGAGCGCATCGACGATCCGGGCGTGGTGGGCCAGACAAGCCTCGCTCGGCCGGTCACAGCCGGTGGCGGGGCCACCCGAAACCTGGAGCGCCGCCGCGACGATCCCGGACAGGTGCTCCAGCATGCGGTTGCCGGCCAGCTGGATGAGGAGGGAGTGGAACTCCGCATCGGCCCGGGAGAAGGTGATGCCGTCCCCCTGGGCGAACGCATGCCCCATGATCTCGACCATGTCGGCGAGGCGCTGCTGCACGTCCTCCCTGCCGTGTCCGGCGGCGAGACGGGCGGCCAGGGGCTCGATCGTCCAGCGCAGCTCGTTCAGCTCGCGACGCTGGTCATCACGCTGCGGCCCGAAGGCCCGCCATTCGATGATGTCGGGGTCGAGCAGGTTCCAGTCGCTGACGGGCCTGACCCGGGTGCCGACGTTCGGGCGGGCGCTGACGAGCCCCTTGGCCTCCAGCACGCGCAGCGACTCGCGCACGACCGTGCGCGAGACCTCGAACCGCTGGCCGATCTCTTCGGGGACGAGTGGACGATCGGCTCCGAGGTCGCCCGAGACGATCATCTGGCCGAGCTGCTGAACCAGCTGGCCGTGGAGGCCGCGCCCCCGGCTCCCGGCAGTCCTGCGACCGACGCGCCCCAGGTCGCCGTCCACCCCCTCCCAGGAGGGCGGCGCCACGCGGGTCGCACCGGGCGCCTCCGCATAGGGGTAGCGGTCGAGATCGCCCGGGGCGCCGAGGCCGGAGTCAACGGGGCGGGCGGCGGTCATCATGGTGTGCGCAAGGGTACTCACGCATCCTTTGTCGGCGTTGCCTCCGGGACCCTTGAGGTCTTTGGTGAAAAGCACACGAAAGGGTGATCGGCACCGCCTGCACAATTGACGATTAATTGGACATTTCCGACATTCTTCAAGGGAGTTGTCCAGTAAACGGAATTATTCAGTGCACGCTCGATCACCAACGGGCCCTGCGTCGAAGGCCGGTGAACGCGTAAGCACAGAGCAGCCCCGTCAACACCAGGGAGAGCGCCACTCCCGCGGGTTGGCCAACGACCCGCAGCGCACCTGCCAACCAGCGGTCCACGGCCGGGGACCACTGCAGTCCGGCGAACCCGCGCAACCGTGCCGGGATTCCGGCTGCCGACCGCACCGACGGTCCGGTCAGCAGCAGTTGCAACAACGGGACGAACGCGATCGGCACTGCGAGGACCGCCGCCACTCCGGCAGCAGCAGCCCTGAACACCCCCGCGCCGAGCACTCCGGCCCATGCGCAGCCGATCACGAGACCCATCCAACTAGCGAACAAAACAGGCCAATTGTCTGGGACGGGGATCGAGTCGGCACCGTAGAAGAGCCACAGGACCTGTAGATCGACACCCACCACGAGCACCCCGAGCACAAGGGCGACGGTCGCCGCCACGACGAGCTTCGCGAAGAGCAGCCCCAGCCTGCGGGGCACGGTTCCGCGCCCCGCGGTGAGGGCGGGATAGCGGTACTCCTCGCCGAACGAGAACGCACCGAGGAGTCCGGCCCCGAGGGCCGCGGGCGGCAACGGGGAAATCGCCGGCCAGCCCGCCAGGACGGCGGGCAGCCCGGCGCGACCGGCACGACCGAGAAGCAGGGCGAGCATGACGGAAACCAGCAGGACTACGGCTGCGACGAGCGCGGTGGACGGCAGGCTGAGAAGGCGGTGGACCTCGTAACGCAGCGGGCGGAGGGGAGAACGCAGCGGCTTGTGGAGCGTGCGCCGCAGCGGGAGCACGGCTTCCCGGCCCGCGTTTCCGGGGAACCGATCGGCGTCCGGGGAAATCCCGGCGCGATCCGGGGAAGCCCCCGCACGCTCCTTGGCCTTCCCTGGCTCCTCAACGACTGAAACGCGTCCCTGCCGTCCCTTGCCGCCCCCGCGCCCCGCAGCCACGACACCGCCGCTGCCCTCATCGGCGAGGCGGTGGATCGGCACTCCGTGTCGGAACGCAGTGTCGCCGATGGCAGCACAGTCACTGCCGTAGACGGACAGGCCGTTGCCCGCCTCGACGACGACCTCCACCGCGCGGCGGGCCGCCCTGGCCTCCTGTGCCACGGCCGAGGCCAAACGTGCGGCGTGCGGGCTCGTGACGATGACCCGGGGGCGCAGTCGGGTGCGGGCGAACTCCTCGGCATCCTGATCCGCAAGGAGCCGGCCGCCCTCGAGGGCAACGATCCGATCGGCATTGCGGGCCGCGTCCTTGGGGTCCTGCGTCGTGTAGAGCACGGTTCCCCCTCCGACGGCATGCCTCCGGAGGAGTTCGTGCAGCGCGGCCCCTTCCGAGGCGGAAAGCCCTGCACCGGGTTCGTCGAGCAGGAGGGTGTGCGGGTCGCCCGACAAGGCCGAGGCAAGACCGAGGAAGCGGTCTGCGCCGAGCGGCAGGGTACCGATCCTGCAGTGCTCCAACCCCGTGAGACCGACGGCCCGCAACAACCCCTCGGCGCGCGATGCGGGAGCGCCCGTGGCAGCACAGAGCATGCGGAGTTGCCCTCGGGCCGTGCGAGAAGGATGCCCTGGAACGTCACCGAGGAGCACCCCGACTTCCCGCGCGGGATGGGCGATGCGGTGCAGCGGACGGCCTCGGAAGTAAGTGATCCCCCGGCCCGGCTCGAGTTCGAGCATGAGCCGCAGAGCGGTGCTCTTGCCCGACCCCCGGGGGCCGAGGAGAGCCGTCACGGCACCCGGCCGGGCCTCAAGGGTCAGATCGTGCAGGACGGGCGGTCGATCGCGGCGGGGGGCGCTGGTCAGTCCGATTGCCTGGAGCATCGCTTCTCTCGCGGTAGGTGACACCGCTCCGCGGCAGGGCGGCGCTACCGCAGCAAGATAGCGTCATATTTCGGACTTTCAGTGCAAGGTTGACGCTCAGGAGCGGCGAACGACCATGGACCTCAGACCTCGGGACGCAGCATCGGCGGGTTGAGCAGAGTCGCCCCACCTGCCCGGAAGAGTTGCGCGGGCCGTCCGCCCTGACGGGTCGTGGTGCCACCGGCAGGAACCAGGAATCCGGGCGTGCCGGTCACCTTGCGATGGAAGTTGCGCGGGTCGAGGGACACGCCCCAGACGGCTTCGTAGACGCGCCGCAGCTCTCCGACCGTGAACTCCGGAGGGCAGAAGGCGGTGGCCAGGGAGGAATATTCGATCTTCGATCGGGCCCGCTCCACACCATCCGTGAGGATCCGGGCGTGGTCGAAGGCAAGCGCCCCCGGCCCGTCGTCGACCACAGCACCCTCGCCCTCCCGGAGGAGTTCCTCGACCGGGGCCCACCGCGCACTGTTGGCATCGCCCCCCGCTCGTGGAGCAGGAAGATCAGGAGCCAGGGCGAGGTGCGCAACGCTCACGACCCTCATGCGCGGGTCGCGGTCGGGCGCCCCGTAGGTCGCCAGCTGCTCCAGGTGCGCACCGTTGCTCGGTACCGGCGACGGGGCCGCCGGGTCGTGCGCACAGAGGCCGGTCTCCTCCACCAGTTCCCGCGCAGCAGCGGCACCGAGGTCTTCCTCGGCCCGTACGAAACCGCCTGGCAGCGCCCAGTACCCCTGGAACGGCTCCTCTCCTCGCCGCACGACCAGGGTGCAGAGCGCGTGTCGGCGCACGGTGAGCACGACCAGATCGACGGTGACGGCGAAGGGCGGAAAGGCCGACGGGTCGTAGGGAGGCATGCCGCGATCATAGTCGTCTTCCTGACGATAAACACGCCCGGTGGAAGCATCGACCACGGCATCCCTCCCACTCCGCGAAGCTGCCCCGGCCTCTGCACCCGGCATCCGTCACACCCCCAGTTGAAGACCTTCTGCGGCCTCCTCGACCATACCGAGCCCCAGCCTGCCGACCCTTACTGCGAAGGGTTCGCCCCCCACCCTGAGCCCTGCAAATCGGATCGCCCCGAGCGGGGCGGAGGCCAACGGGTGCAGCGACACCGAACGGCCCGGCACGTCCGGCCTGATTCCGGCAAGGGCCAGGAGGGACTGGAGCGCTCCCGCAGCAGCAACGGCGGCCGGTCGGCACGCAGCCGGATGCGGAACCGGGTGTGCACCAGCAGTCCGCTGCTCGCCCGCGTACATCTCGGGAAGCCGATGGCCGAAGGCCTCCGCCGCATCGAGCAGCCCTCTCAGCAGCGAGCTGGCTTCCCTTTCCTGACCTGTTGCGGCAAGGGCCGCCACGGCGACCGCCGTCTCGTGCACCCGGACCGCACCCGCCCGGTGACCGAACGGATTGTGGCCCGGCTCTCTCGTGCCGAGTCCCCTCACTCCCCATCCCGAGTCGAGCATGGGCGTGGCCAACAGTCTGACCACTTGTTCGGACTCGCTCTTGTCCAAGAGGCCGGTCGCATACCGACCGCCCCCCAACAGTCCCGTGTCGAGCAGATGGGCGACCCAGCCTCCGAGTTGCGCCCGCTTGGAGCCGTCGGCCATGAGGACGGCAGCAGGGCGGCCTCCGGCCGGATCGTCGAGCCAGAACTCGCGCCGAAACCTTTCGCGCATGACCTTGGCGACGTCGAGCAGGGCCTCTCCGCCGGGTTTCCCACAGGCATCGAGCAGGTCGGCACCGAGCAGGGCAGCGCGGTGCGCATGCGCCTGTGTTTCTGCACGCCAGGGCCCGCCGGGCGTCGGGTCCGGGACGAACCCGTGCCGGACCGCCGTGCGGCGGAGCCAGCCGAGACACCCTTCCGCCAACGGAAGCAACTCCTCCAGGTCCGCTGCGGGGAGTCCCCAACGCCGGGCTTCGGCAAGCACCACGGGAAAGGCGAGGGTGGCCTCGATGCCTGTGCAGCGGGGTGGAAGATGGGGGCCTGCATCCCTGAGCGGCCCCTGGATCCGACCGGATTCGTTTCCTTCTCCGGACAGTTGGGCACGACCGAGGGCGCGCAGTGTCGTGGCGGCGAGCCGGGTGCCGAGCGGTAGGCACATGCGGGCTGCCCAGAGCGCCTCGGCAGTGACCGGCCCACATCGCCAGGGCACGCCGGCTGCGAGGTACACGTCCGTCGGGTGGACGGGGCCCCGCTGGAGCAGACCCCTCAGGTCCTCGATCGAGGATTTCAGCAGCTCCCCCGGCCTCGGGTCGTCGCCCTCGGCTCGGGCATCAGCGAAGAGGTGCCCGCCGGGCCGTCCGGACCCCGCGCCCAAGGAGGCGGGAGAACGGACGGCCGACTCCCCGTGCACCCGTAGTCGGAGGACGAAAGTAGCCCCGGGCTGCAGCTCGACCTCCCAGCGCAGGACTCCTGCTGCTGCCAGGGCGTCCATGGGTGGGGGGTCCGCCGTGACGGCGACGGACCGCGCATCGTCCCCGGTCCATCGCAGTCCGGTGCCGTGGACACTCGGGGTGATCTCACGTCCGCCCCTCCCTGAGACGATCGAGCCCAAGTCCGCGAGGTCCGTCCCCAGGGCCAGCTCCACGGGGAGGCGAAGGAGACGGGGAGCGGCGCTGCGCAGGGCGATCCGCTCGCTTCCGTCGGCGCTTCGTGCTCGTTCGACGGTGAGGACGGGATCTGGTCCCGTGTCGCCGGGGGTCCGCAGGACGCCCAGGAAGACCGCTCGGTCAGCAGCCGCCATCCGGCCTTGGAGCGCAACGGGTTCGCGTCCCGCCACGCGCAGGACGCAGCGGGACAGGAGCCGCTTCCCTGCGTGGTAGACGCCCTCGGGTCCTTCACCGGTGAGCTGGCCGTGCCCAGCGCACCAGGTGAGGGCCGGGAGCGCCACGCAGAGCAGCGCGTCGTGCACCGAGGGGAATTCAACGGGCCTCGCCGCGCGCGGTACGGCAGCGCTCGTGTCGGACGTTTGCGCGGAGGAGTACCCGGGCCCCGGTGCAGGTGAAGGTGTGTTCTGGGGGCCGGGGGCCGGAACGGAACGGGGAGCCATGGCGGATGTGGAGTGCTCTCTGTGGGAGCCGGACAGCCGGCGGTACGTCGACGGAAGGGTCCACTCGACTCCGCCAGAGAACTGAACGCGCTTGCAGCCGGTGGGGTCACGGTCGTCATCGACCACTCCTGGAGCCGCGCTGCCCACCGTGACGCGGCGTTCCTCCCGCCGGCCTCCCCGCGGCGGGTCCGCAGGGCCGGACTCCGGCCGCCTCTCGGCGCGCGTTGCCTCCTGCCCGGCGGCCGGGCTTGCCGGGGCCCGGCGGGGTTCCCCGCCTGCCGGCCGCCCTCATCCGGGCCTGTGGGGAAGGCGACGGATTCTCCGGGGCCGAGGTGGTCCGGGCATCGCGTTCGCTCCTGAGACAGGAACGGAGCGACTCCGGGTTGAGTCCTTCGTTGCAGGCCTGGTGCAGAAGGCGGGCGAAGACGTACTCGGGGTCGGCTTGGAGTGCGAGGCCGAGAGCGACCCGGGCGCTCGGTTCGTCGCCGGTGGACCAGGCCGCCCAACCCGCGAGGGTCAGGGGTGCGGCAGCGTGCTCCTGATAGGGGGTGACACAGCGTCGTGCCAGCGCGCGCCAGAGCCGGAGCGCGGCGGTTCCCTCCCAGCCCTCCATCCACTCAGCGGCGCGGTCGCGGGTGACCCGGTCCTGGAGGCCGAGGATCAGTGTGGCCGCTTCCTCATCGGTGATCAGAGCGTCGTCTGCGGCGTCACTCCCCGTCGTGGTGGTGCTGGTCGGCCGCTGGCCGGACCAACGTCCTACGGTCGGTGCGTCGACCGGGCCGGTCGGGTCGTTGCGCGTCCGCGGTTCCCTGGGGCCCTTCTGGTTGGCGAACCGGCGGAGGACCTCACGGGCGAGTTGCAGCGTCACGTCGCGCACCCGTTGCCGCGCCTCCGCTTCGACTCCTTCGAGGAGTTGGGGAACGATCGATGAGGCCGCCGCGTCGAGGGCGGCCCGCTGTTCTTCCCCGCGCCCGTGGCCCGGCCGGAGGCGTGCTTCCATGTCCCGCAGGGAGCCCTGCACCTGCACCCCGGCGTAGGCCGCAGCCGCCGCCATCACCGAGGTGCCACTGAGCGCGAGCGGCGTGCCGTCCGGTGGGCAGCAACGCGTGTCGGGGCAGCAGTACGAGAAGTAGAGTCCGTCGGTGATGCACAGGGCCTCGTAAACGGGGATGTCGAGGGCACCACAGGCCGTACGCAGGCGCTGCGCGAAGGGCTTCAGCCGCTCCATGACGGCACGTCCCGCTTCCCCTGGCCTCGGGTCCTGGCAGAGAAAGGCCACGATGCCGTCCGGTCGGGCACCGGACCGCGTGCCCCCTTCGACGAGACACTCGGCAAGGTGGTCGGCGGTGGACGCCCACTCCTCGGGCGAGCGGGGAATCCCGATCCTGACCCGGCCGCCGAAACGACCGTGCTCTCCGTGCAGGGCGATCAACACGACGGAGTCGCTGGGGTGGAATCCCAGCACGAACGGAAGGGCGTCGGCAAGTTCCGCCGGGCCCCTCAGAGTGATCTGCTGGGTACGGGAGGATCCGCTGTTTTCACGGTGATTCGCGTTCATGGTGAAGACCGTCTCGTGATCTACCGAAATCCGAAACCCCTGTGGATAACTCCCGGATCGCCCGTTCGGTTCGCCATCGGTTTGTCCACGGGTTCGACATGCCATTGGCACGATGTCCGAGCCATCGGGTTGCATGGAGCCATGACCCACGAAGCGTCTCTGGAAGACCGCGCCGCGCTCCGCGCCTCTGCCGATGCCGTGCTCGCCCGTCTCGTCTCCGACCAGACCGGCCAGGCCAGGCTGCGCGAGGACCAGTGGCGAGCCATCGAAGCACTGGTCGCCGACCGGCGCCGAGCACTGGTGGTGCAGCGGACCGGCTGGGGCAAGTCGGCCGTGTACTTCGTGGCGACCTCGCTGCTCCGCGAGCAAGGCGGCGGACCGACCGTGATCGTGTCCCCGCTACTCGCGTTGATGCGCAACCAGGTGGAGGCAGCAGCTCGTGCGGGCATCCGTGCCCGCACGATCAACTCGTCGAACACCGAGGAGTGGCAGACGATCCAGGAAGAAGTGACCGCCGGAGAAGTGGACGTCCTCCTGGTCAGCCCCGAGCGGCTGAACAATCCCGATTTTCGTGACCAGGTGCTGCCCCGGCTGGCCGCCACCACTGGGCTGCTCGTGGTCGACGAGGCACACTGCATCTCGGACTGGGGTCACGACTTCCGACCCGACTACCGTCGGCTTCGGACGATGCTGGCCGACCTCCCGACAGGTGTCCCGGTGCTGGCCACGACCGCGACGGCCAATGCGAGGGTCACGGCGGACGTTGCCGAACAACTCGGCACGGGCGCGGGCACGGACGCCCTCGTGCTGCGCGGCCCCCTCGACCGGGAGAGCTTGAGCCTGGGCGTCGTCGAACTGCCGGACGCAGCACATCGGCTGGCTTGGCTTGCCGACCACCTCGGTGAGCTCCCCGGCTCCGGCATCATCTACACCCTCACCGTTGCCGCGGCCGACGAGGTCACTGGCTACCTGCGCCAGTGCGGACACGCCGTCTCCTCCTATACGGGCAGGACGGAGAACGCCGACCGGGAGCAGGCGGAGAACGACCTCCAGGCCAACCGGGTCAAGGCGCTCGTGGCCACCTCAGCCCTCGGCATGGGCTTCGACAAGCCGGACCTGGGCTTCGTGGTGCACCTCGGTTCGCCGTCCTCCCCGATCGCGTACTACCAGCAGGTCGGCCGGGCCGGGCGAGGAGTGGAGCACGCGGAGGTGTTGCTCCTGCCCGGCCAGGAGGACGAAGCGATCTGGCGGTACTTCGCCTCGGTGGCCTTTCCGGCCGAGGAGCAGGTGCGGCGAACCCTCGACGTACTCGCACACGCGGGCCGACCGCTATCGCTACCTGCGCTGGAGCCGCTGGTGGAGCTGCGGAGGACCCGGCTGGAGATCATGCTCAAAGTACTCGACGTGGACGGTGCGGTGCGCCGGGTGAAGGGGGGTTGGGAAAGCACCGGGCGACCTTGGACGTACGACACCGACCGGTACGCGTGGGTGGCGCGGCAGCGGGCCGCCGAGCAGCAGGCGATGCGCGAGTACGTGGCGGCGACCGGGTGCCGGATGGAATTCCTGCGGCGCCAGCTGGACGACGAGGAGGCCGCCCCGTGCGGTCGCTGTGACAACTGCTCGGGGGCCCGGTTCGACCCGAAGGTGTCCGACGCGGCACTGGACGCGGCGATGGGGGAACTGGGCCGGCCCGGTGTGGAAGTCGAGCCCCGGAAGATGTGGCCCACGGGGCTCCCCGCCGTCGGGGTGGACCTGAAGGGGCGCATCCCTCCCGGGGAGCAAGCACGCGTCGGGCGTGCGGTGGGAAGGCTGTCGGACATCGGCTGGGGCAATCGGCTACGCCCGCTGCTGGCCGACGGCACGCCCGACGCGGTCGTACCGGACGACGTCGTACAGGCGGTGGTGGAGGTACTGGCCGACTGGGCCAAGGGACACGGCGGATGGGCCTCCGGCGCGAGCGACGCACCGGTCAGGCCCGCCGGTGTGGTCACGGTGGCTTCCCGCCGCAAGCCCCGTCTGGTGGAATCGCTCGGGCGGCGGATCTCCGAGGTCGGCAGGATGCCGCTCCTGGGCATGGTGGAGTACGCGCCGGAAGCGGAAGACCTCCACGTCTCTCGGACCAACAGCGCCCAGCGGGTCGTCGGCCTGCAACGGTCCCTGACGGTCCCTCCGGAGCTGGCCGGGCAACTGGCTGCACTCGGTGGACCGGTTCTCCTCGTGGACGATCTCTCTGACACCGGCTGGACACTGGCCGTGGCGGCTCGGTTGCTGTTGCGGGCCGGAGCAGAGGGGGTGTTCCCCCTGGTGCTCGCCGTCCAAGCCTGAGACGCAACAGCCAGAAGTGAGACGAGGGAGGGAACGGGGAGTGAACAATGAGCAACTGGGCAGGGATATGAGTGGCATACCGACTCATTCCCGTCAGCGGTCTCAATTGCTCGTTGCCGCTCGCGCACGGGCCAGCAAGAATTGGGAAACCGCCCCGCACGGCCCGTCAGCGGTCCGGAAGGACTGTGCCGTGGTGCGCCCTCACCCGACCTTGCCCGCTTCGCGGGCGTGTATCCGAAGGGAGGACCGTGACCCTCGGATTCGCTCCGCCCACAGCCGCCCCACCCAGATCGTCGTCCGAGTCCGCCAGCCGCCTCGCCCGGATACTCGAGCCATCCGAGTGGGCAGCGGCCGGAGTTCCCCTGCTTCGCAACCCTCGTGAAGTCGTCAGTGGCCTGCACTCCCGTCACACACCCACCCCCAGGACGGCGGTGCTTGCCGTACTGGACCATGAGGAACGACTCGCCGCCAGCGCTTCGTTCGTCCGACGGCCCGTCGCGGCCGACGGCTGGGAGTTCCGGAATGCGCTTCTCGCGCACCTGCGGCGGGTGATTCCACATGACCTCCGCAGACGCGCGCCGGTTCGGACCGCGGTCCTGTTGTACTGCCGCGAGGGCGACGACCGCTGGACCGAGGAGGACGGGGCCTGGATGTGGGGACTCCGAGACGCGTGCACTCTGCACGGACTCCGCTGTGGCGCGTACATCACGCTGACCAAAGGAGGCTGGCAGGTGCTCGGCGAGGGGCGTGGAGGTCGTCGGCCGAGTTCCGACTCGCAGCCCCTAGCGCTCGGGGAAGGGCCGGACGAGCCGGACCGGCTCGCCCCCAGGATCGCGAGTGGCGCGAGCGACCCCCTGCGCCGAGCTGCCGCACGCTGATCGCACAGCCCCATCGGGCCCCGCCGGACCCGGTGGGGTCCGGCGGAGAGGGCTCGGTCAGACTCCGGCGCCCGCGCCGAGAAGCGCCGTGATGCGCTGTGGGTCGCCGCAGACGACGAGCAGTGCGCCCGCGCACCCCAGGGCGGCCGGAAGAGCCCGGGCCACTGTGGACTCGTCCCCGCCGTTGACGGCGACGATCACCACGGGCCGGGCGGCGGCACGCTCCACCATGGAGGCGTCCGCGAAGAACACGTCGTCACCGGTGTCCTGCTGGGCCCAGTAGGCGTCCTCACCGAAGGACAGCTCATGAGCCGCCCACGGGTGCGGATCACCGGTGGTGAGCACCAGGATTTCGCCCGGCGCCCGTCCACTGTCCAGAAGCAGGTCGAGCGCCTCCTCAGCAGCGTCGAGCGCACCGTCGGCCGGAGCCGGGATCAGCTGGAGCTGCGGGGTGGATGGCTGGTCGGAACGATTCTCCGCGCGCTGCGCCGGAGACGGGCCAGCACCGGGGTGCGGGCGGGGAGTCGGTGCGGCAGGCCTCGCCGGCCCCGGAACGGGACGTCCGGGGCGTGGAGAGGCCGCGGAACGCGGACCGGGTACGGGACGGGGGGTCGACGCGGGGCGGCCGGCAGCCGCGGTGGCGCGGGGACCCTGGGCGCTCTCGTGAATCTGAGACTCCTCGGGGATGAGAGGCATGAATGATGTCTATCAAACGCCGCTGCGCGGAGCACCGGCGGGTGGGCACGCATGTGCACCCCGGCGTCGTGGACGGCCCTTCAACAGGGGTCCACAGCCGGAAGTTCAGAAGTCGAAGCCGAGTTGGCCCCCGCTCTCCAGCGCGGCTGCCTCAGCAGAGAGACGAGCCTTCTTGAGGTGGCGCCACCGGGGCAGCGCGTCCATGTACGACCAGGAGAGTCGGTGGTACGGGGTGGGCCCCCGCTCTTCGAGCGCTGCCTTGTGGACCGGCGAAGGGTAGCCCGCGTTGGCCCCGAAGGCGAACGACGCGTACTCACCGTCCTCGGCCCCCAGCTCAGCCATGAGGGTGTCGCGCCGGACCTTTGCGATGACGGAGGCGGCCGCAACGGCGATGCAGGACCGGTCTCCTTTGATCACCGTACGAACCCGCCAGGGGCTTCCGAGGTAGTCGTGCTTGCCGTCCAGAATGACTGCGTCAGGTCGTACGGGAAGCCCCTCCAGGGCGCGGACGGCCGCGAGCCGCAGCGCCGCCGTCATGCCGAGCTCGTCGATCTCTTGCGGAGAGGCATCACCGAGTGCATACGCGGTGACCCAGCCCTCCAGCTCCGCGGCCAACTGGTTCCGGCGCTTGGGGGTCAGGAGCTTCGAGTCGGTGAGCCCCTCCGGGGGGCGCCGAAGGCCGGTGACTGCCGCACACACCGTGACGGGACCGGCCCATGCTCCGCGTCCGACCTCATCGACACCGGCGACGATCTTGGCGCCGGTGGTGGCTCGGAGCGACCGCTCGACGGTGTGGGTGGGAGGTTCGTACGGCATGGCGCCAGATAGGTTACGCCGCTCGATGCCTCGTGCGACACCCGGATTCCCCACGAGTACCTGGAATTCGACGTGCCCTTGCCTACACGGCCCCCCCGTGGGGGCGCCGCTTCCCTCAGACGCGCAGGAGGGGAACCATGACCCGGTCGATCACATCGGCGATCTCATCATCCACCCATTCGCTTCCGCACACTTTTGAGCGGTACATCATCATCGCAGGAATGACGTCGAGGACAAGGTCGTCGAGCGCATCAGAACGCACCTCTCCACGTGCAATCCCTCGCCGAATAACGTCCCGGAAGAGACGCTTGAACGGCTCCACAATGCCTGTAGTGATCAACCCATGAAAGCGCTCAGCCGCCTCATGATCGCATTCGTGAAGAACAGCTCGGAGCGCGAAGCCGGGCTTGGAGTACATCACGTCCCGAATGCTGCGACACAGCTCATACAAGTCTTCCCGCACCCGGCCACGATCGGGGGCTTCGTCGAGCGTGGGCAAGCCGGCCTGGAGAGCGTCCGCCACGAGGTCCTCCTTCGAGGGCCACCGGCGGTACACGGCGGCCTTGCCCGTCTGCGCACCGACCGCGACGCCCTCCATGGTGAGTCCGCTCCAGCCGACACTACCCAGTTGATCGAGTGCGGCTTCCAGGATGGCCCGTTCGAGAACGGGCCCACGGCGCCGCGGCACCGCCCCCTCCAACCGAGCAGCAGCCGCAGACCGCGAAGTGACCATGGGGAACTCTCCGTTGACGCGATTCGATTCACCAGCAGCACACAGTGAACGGTTGCGTTCACTGCGCGGCACTCACTACCGTGGCGAACAGTGAACGAGTGCGTTCACTAATTCTTCCGTGGGGGATCCATAGTGACAACTTCTCGGGTAGACACCCAGACCGAGGACGGGACCACTCGCGCCGCAGCTCGGCCGGGCATCGCCTTGACCGTCATCGCCGCCTGTCAGCTCATGGTCGTTCTCGACGCCACCATCGTGAACATCGCGCTGCCGCACATCCAGGACGCGCTCTCCTTCTCGACCACCGACCTGTCGTGGGTACTCAGTGCCTACACCCTCACGTTCGGGGGCCTGCTGCTCCTCGGTGGGCGCGCCGGAGACATCTTGGGCCGCCGCAGGGTGTTCATGTCCGGGATCCTGCTCTTCACCTTCGCTTCCCTCCTCGGCGGATTCGCCCAGGAGCCCTGGCAACTGCTCGCCGCACGAGCCCTGCAGGGGGTGGGCGGTGCGATCGCCTCGCCCACCGCGCTCGCGCTGATCACCACGACCTTCCCCGAAGGGCCCGAGCGCAACAGGGCCTTCGGCGTGTTCGCTGCAGTCTCCGCGGGTGGCGGTGCGATCGGCCTGCTCGCCGGTGGAGCGCTCACCGAATGGCTCGATTGGCGCTGGGTGCTGTTCGTCAACGTGCCCATCGGCCTAGTGATCGCCTTCCTCGCCCCCCGCTACATCGCGGAGTCCCAGCGCCACCCCGGCCGCTTCGACGTCGCCGGCGCAGCGACCTCGACGCTCGGGATGGCAGCTCTGGTCTACGGGTTCATACATGCATCTGAGGAAGGATGGAAGGACGAGCTGACCATCGGCTCCTTCATCACTGCGGTGGTCCTCCTCGTGGCCTTCGCCGTGGTGGAGTCTCGGGCGAGGGAGCCGATCACCCCGCTGCGGATGTTCGCGGACCGCAACCGTTCGGGCACGTACGTCATCATGCTCAGCCTGGCGGCAGCCATGTTCGGGATGTTCTTCTTCATCGTGCTGTGGGTGCAGGACGTCCTGGGCTACAGCCCGGTCAGGTCCGGCCTCGCCTTCCTTCCGGTGACTGCAGCCATCGGCATCGGTGCCGGAATCGCCCAGCGCTTGCTACCGGCGCTCGGTCCCAAACCGTTCATGGTGACCGGATCGACCCTCACGGGCGTGGGACTCGGCTGGTTGACGTTCATCTCCTCGGACAGCAGCTATCTCAGTGGCGTCCTCGGCCCGATGGTCGTGTTCGGCTTCGGCATGGGCCTCAATTTCGTGACGCTCACGCTCACCGCCGTCTCAGGAGTGGCCCCGCACGAAGCCGGTGCGGCATCGGGTCTGCTCAACGCAACCCAACAGGTTGGCGGCTCACTCGGCCTGTCGATCTTGGTCACGGTCTTCGGCACAGCCAGTCGCAAGGAGAGCGAGAGGCAGTTGCCGGACTTCCTCGCACACTCGACGCCCGAGCAGCAAGCAGCGGCCGTCAAGACGAAGGAGCTTCCCGCTCCCTGGGGCCACGACGTGCTGACCTCGGGCATCTCCTCTGCCTTCACCGCCGCCGTCGGGATGGTGTTGATCGCCCTGGTCACGGCCGTCCTCGTGATCCGGGTGCGCAAGAGCGACCTGGAAGCGCTGAGCGGGCGCGCAGAGGCCGCGGGGCCGGTGGGCTGAGCTTCGGCACCGAAGGCGGAGCGTCGTTCCCCGGACCTGTGGAGAGGGCCGGAGAACGACGCTCCTCATCAGACGGCCCGCTGCAGGGCCCATCCCGGAAGGTCCTCGGTCTGCCGCAGCCACTCAGCAGGCGGTGCGCCCGCAGCCGCTGAGGCCACCACGCCCCCGGCGATCGCACAGGTCGTGTCCACGTCCCCCCCGACCTGGGCGGTCGTCCAGAAGGTCCGTTCGAAGTCACCGAGTCCACGGGCAGCCGACCACAGGGCGAAGGGGACCGTGTCGTGAGCGCTCGTCCTCCTGCCACAGCCGAGCACCGCGGCGACCGTGCCCGCATCGCCGTAGTCGAGCATGTCACGGGCCCGTCGCAGCCCCGCTCCGACCGCGCTGCGCGGCACGAGGGCAATGACTCCGTCGAGCAGCGCCTCGGGGGTGGGCGGCCCGGCGGGGTTCGCAGCGATCGCTGCCGCCGCGGCAATCGCCATGGCGCCCACCACGGCCTCCCTGTGCTGGTGGGTCGTGTAGGCGGAGATCTCGGCCTGGTGGGTCGCCTGCTCCGGGTCGTCCGCGTACCAGGCCCCCAGCGGGGCGATCCGCATGGCGGCACCGTTGCCCCATGACCCCTGTCCCTTGAAGAGCCCGGCCGCGAGTTCCCGCCAGTCACCCCCCTCCCGGACGAGTCGGAGCATCCGGTTGACCGCCGGTCCGTAGCCGCGGTCGAAGTCATGGTGCTCTGCGAAGGACATGGCCAGGGCATCCTGCTCGATCCGGCCGTGGCGAACGAGGACGGCCAGAACGGAACAAGCCATCTCGGTGTCATCGGTCCACTGCCAAGGGCCGGCGGGCAGCTCCCGGCGCTTCAGCAGGGGGTAGTGGGAGGGTACGAAGAACTGGGAGCCCAGGGCGTCTCCCACGGCCAGCCCGCGCAGGCTGGCCAGGGCGCGATCGAAGCGCCGTTCGGGTGAGGAGTCAGCGGTCATCGGTCTGCCACTCTAATTCGTTGCCAGCGGATCCAGCACCATCCACCGCCAAGATGGTTCTGCCGGGTCTATCCGGTGTGCCCGTACGGATCCGGGGTACGCCAACGTTCGAAAGGCCGGTCCAGGCGATACTTACCGTCCTCCCCGAGAAGCAGTACGCGCGTCTCCCCGTTTCCGGGATTCGACAGCGACTCGAATTCAGCGACCGTCCAGTGGAACCAACGCATGCAGAAGAGCCTCATGGTCAGCCCGTGGGTGACCAGTAGGACGTTCTCCGGATGGTCGGGGGCTTCGAAGCTGCGGTACAGGCTCTCCAGGAAGGCACCGACCCGGTCGTAGACGTCGGCACCGGACTCGCCCTGGGCGAAGCGGTAGAAGAAGTGGCCGTAGGCGTCCCGATACACCTTCTGCAGTCGGACGTCTTCCCGGTCCTGCCAATTGCCCCAGTCCTGCTCCCGCAGCCGCGGCTCTTCCCGCACCCTGACCTGGCGGGCGGGGAGACGGAAGGCCCGGAGCGTCTCATGGGTACGGCGGTACGGCGAAACGTAGATGCTGACCGATTCCTCTCCGAAGAGCCCCCGAAGCCACTCCCCCGTCGCCTCTGCCTGTCGCCATCCGGTCTCTGTCAGGCGCAGGGCGTGGTCGGGCTCGCGCTCGTACACCGTGTCATCAGCGTTACCCTCCGACTCTCCGTGCCGTACGAGGACGATGCGCCGCGGTCGTGCCATACCCCGACCCTAGAACGCCGCTCCCCCACCGGCTCAGTCGAGCAGGCACCCGGGGGAGGCAGGCGAGCACCGACGCCACCGCGGGTCACACCGTCCAGGAGGGTTCGAGCTGCACCACGTCGCCGTCCAGCGCCGCCACGTCGGCCGCGGTACGGGCCCTCAGCCCGAGCCGTTCGATCCGCTCGACCCGGTACTTTCCGTGCTCGGCAGCGGACTGCCACAGCGAGAGGACCAGGAACTCGCTTCCCGGTGCCTCGCCGAAGAGGCCCCGCAGCATGCCCGGGGACCCGGCCATGGCAGGGTTCCACACCTTCTCCTGCATGAGGGCGAAGTGCTCCGCCCGGTCCTCGTGGACACGGGCGTGCGCCACCCGTGCCACGTCCGCATCGGAGAACTTCGGCTCGAACCCGGTCTTCACGTCGAAACGGTGGTCGAACAACTTGGCCTGGAGGTCTTTGAAGGTTCCGACTTGTGAGGCGGCCAAACGGTCGTGGGACCGTGCCATGAACGAGTCGTAGAAGGCACGACTCTCCCAGAAGGCGAAGACGTGGGCGACGTCCGGGCGAGCCCGGCTCCACCCACCGCCCTGTCCCCGGAATCCCGGCTCACCGAGCAGCCCCGCCCATTTCCGCTGTCCCCGCTCGAACCCTCGACGGTCCATCACCGTACAGCGAATCCACTTGACCAGCACCGCGCCATCGTACGGGGCCGAGGAGCGGCCCGGCAGACCCTCGGTGGAGGCAACCGCCCGGCCCCGCGTGCTGCGCGCCGCCCCGGAGCGACCCTCGATCCCGCCCGCTGGAATCTCTTCGACTGACTTCGCCTCAGAACGGGCTCTTCTCCTGAACCCCTGTGAAGCTCAGGCCGATTCGAGCCAGATGTACGTCGAGATCCAGCTTCTCATCGCTTCCCATCCGGCTCTCCTCCGAAGCCCCCGGTTCACTGTCATAGCCACGTGACACCATGAGGAATCAGCCCACGACCAAGGGCTTTGTTGACGCCGACGACACGAGGCGAGGCATGCGCGGGGGCGCTTGCGGAGAGGGGAAGCACCATGAGCGGACTCAACAAAGGGGTGGGACGCGTCGAGGTCACGCTCAAGTGGGACCCCGCCGATCCCGGTGCTCCGGCCCATGACCTGGATCTGGTGGCCGGAGTGTTCACCGCGGCCGACCCGCACGGCGCACCGGCGCAACTGGTGCACTTCGGGAGTCGCTCTCCCGACGGCACCATCACGCTCCACCGCGACAGTCGCACGGGGCAGGGATTCGGCTACGACGAGGCCATGACCGTGGAGTTGGACCGGATGGACTCCAGGTACGCACGGGTGGTGGTGGGCGTGGTCATACAGCAGGGCGGCGGACGCCTGACCTTCGGCGACGTGGCGAACACCGGCATACGGGTGCGCGAGGGCTACACCGATCTGCTGACCCACGACTTCGCCGATGTGCACCAGGCCCGTTCGGCAACGGTCATCGAGTTCACCCGCGCCGGGGCGAACGGATGGTCGTACCGCTCGCTCAGCCGAGGATTCGACGCCGATCCGCAGGCCTTCGGCGCCATCCTGGGCTCTGCACCGGCCTGAGAAGACCGAACGCGATTGCAGGGACGAGCAGTTCTCACGCCCCTGAACGGACGACATCGGCGTCCAGAGCGGGGCAGGGCCCCTTGTGACGTGCGCTCCCCGCAGAGAGGGAGGGGTGCCGGCCCCAGGCCTGACACCCCTCCCTCACAGGGATCGCACTTCGGATTCAGCTATGCCGAGTGCCTCATCCGCTACGCCATTCCACCGAGCTTCAGCTGCAGCCGCTGGTCGAGCCACAGCCCTCGCAGATGTAGCAAGAGCCGGCCCGCTGCATCTTCGTGCCGCAAGAGAAGCAGAGGGGCGCATCGGCGCTGATGCCGAGCTGCATCTCGACGAGCTCTGCGGAGGTGTGGGCCTGCTTCGGGGCCGGGACCTCGACCTTGGCGACGGGGGCTGCGACTGCCTTCAGCTCCTGGGTCACGGGGGCGGACTGAGCAAGTCCCTCGACGTCGACCTCGTCCTCGGTGGGCTCGTACGAACCGGTCTCCAGGTGCCGCTGACGCTCCTCGGCGGAGTGGATGCCCAGGGCCGAGCGGGTCTCGAAGGGAAGGAAGTCGAGCGCCAGACGGCGGAAGATGTAGTCGACGATCGACTGTGCCATCCGCACGTCCGGGTCGTCCGTCATGCCGGCCGGCTCGAAGCGCATGTTGGTGAACTTCGAAACGTAGGTCTCCAGCGGGACCCCGTACTGCAGGCCGACGGAGACGGCGATGGAGAAGGCGTCCATCATGCCGGCGAGCGTGGATCCCTGCTTGGACATCTTCAGGAAGACTTCGCCGAGACCGTCGTCCGGGTAGGAGTTGGCCGTCATGTACCCCTCGGCACCCCCGACGGTAAAGGAGGTGGTGATCCCCGGGCGCCCCTTCGGGAGACGCTTGCGCACCGGACGGTACTCGACGACCTTCTCGACTGCCTCGCGGATCGTCGCCTCGGACTTGGCGGTGACCTTGTCCTTCTCCTGCTCCTTCTTCTTGGCGGAGAGCGGCTGGCCGACCTTGCAGTTGTCGCGGTAGATCGCGAGCGCCTTGACGCCCATCTTCCACGCCTCGAAGTAGACCTCCTCGACGTCCTCGACCGTGGCCGTCTCCGGCAGGTTGACGGTCTTGGAGAGGGCTCCCGAGATCCACGGCTGGATGGCCGCCATCATCCGGACGTGGCCCATCGCAGAGATGGAACGCTCGCCCATGGCGCAGTCGAAGACCTCGTAGTGCTCGGTCTTCAGGCCGGGGGCGTCGACCACGTTGCCGTGCTCGGCGATGTGGGCGACGATCGCCTCGATCTGCTCCTCCTGGTAGCCCAGGCGGCGCAGGGCCTGCGGCACGGTGCCGTTGACGATCTGCATCGAGCCGCCGCCGACCAGCTTCTTGAACTTGACCAGGGCGAGGTCGGGCTCAAGACCGGTGGTGTCGCAGGACATCGCGAGACCGATGGTGCCGGTGGGGGCGATGACCGAGGCCTGGGCGTTGCGGAAGCCGTTCTTGGCACCGAGGCGGATCACGTCCTGCCAGGCCTCCGTGGCGGCGGCCCAGATCGGCGAGTCCAGGTCGTCCATGCGGACGGCCTTGGCGTTCTCGTCCGCGTGCTGCTGCATGACGCGCTGGTGCGGCTCGGCGTTGCGGGCGTAGCCGTCGTACGCGCCGACGACGCCGGCGAGCTCGGCAGAGCGCTTGTACGAGGTACCGGTCATCAGCGAGGTGATGGCGCCGGCCAGGGCACGGCCGCCGTCGGAGTCGTACGCGTGGCCGGTCGCCATCAACAGCGCACCGAGGTTGGCGTAGCCGATGCCGAGCTGCCGGAAGGCCCGGGTGTTCTCACCGATCTTCTGGGTGGGGAAGTCGGCGAAGCAGATGGAGATGTCCATCGCGGTGATGACGAGCTCGACGACCTTGGCGAAGCGCTCGACGTCGAAGGACTGGTTGCCCTTGCCGTCGTCGTTGAGGAACTTCATGAGGTTCAGCGAAGCGAGGTTGCAGGACGTGTTGTCCAGGTGCATGTACTCGCTGCACGGGTTCGAGCCGTTGATGCGGCCGGACTCGGGGCAGGTGTGCCAGTGGTTGATCGTGTCGTCGTACTGGATGCCCGGGTCGGCGCAGGCCCATGCGGCTTCGGCCATCTTGCGGAACAGCACCTTGGCGTCGACCTCTTCGATGACCTCGCCGGTCATGCGCGAGGTCAGGCCGAACTTGCCGCCGGACTCCACGGCCCGCATGAAGGTGTCGTTGACGCGGACGGAGTTGTTGGCGTTCTGGTACTGGACGGACGTGATGTCGTCACCGCCCAGATCCATGTCGAAGCCCGCGTCACGGAGGGCGCGGATCTTCTCCTCCTCCTTGACCTTGGTCTCGATGAAGTCCTCGATGTCGGGGTGGTCGACATCCAGGATGACCATCTTGGCCGCACGGCGGGTCGCACCACCCGACTTGATCGTTCCCGCGGAGGCGTCGGCGCCGCGCATGAACGAGACCGGGCCGGAGGCGTTGCCTCCCGAGGAGAGCAGTTCCTTGGAGGAACGGATGCGGGAGAGGTTCAGACCGGCGCCGGAGCCGCCCTTGAAGATCATGCCCTCTTCCTTGTACCAGTCGAGGATCGACTCCATGGAGTCGTCGACGGACAGGATGAAGCACGCGGATACCTGCTGGGGCTGCGGCGTACCGACGTTGAACCAGACGGGCGAGTTGAAGCTGAAGATCTGGTGCAGGAGGGCATACGCCAGCTCGTGCTCGAAGATCTCGGCGTCGGCGGGCGAAGCGAAGTAGCCGTACTGCTCGCCGGCCTTCGTGTAGGTCTTCACGATCCGGTCGATGAGCTGCCTGAGACCGGTTTCGCGCTGCGGAGTGCCGACCGCACCGCGGAAGTACTTGCTGGTGACGATGTTGACCGCGTTCACCGACCAGAAGTCGGGGAACTCGACGCCACGCTGCTCGAAGTTGACCGAGCCGTCGCGCCAGTTGGTCATGACGACGTCACGGCGCTCCCAGACCACCTCGTCGTACGGGTGCACGCCGGGGGTGGTGTGGATGCGCTCGATGCGCAGGCCCTTGCTCGCCGACTTGGCCCCCTTGGCTCGGGAACCACGTGCCGGGCCGCTCGCCGTCTCTGTCATGCCGCCTCCCATATAAGGGCAAAACACTCTTTGGCGCCCATATAGTCCTAGGGCACCGTCTTCGGTACGTCGTTCTGCACTGCTGCCACAGGAACCGCAGAAGGGTCACCTGGGGCACATCTATCGGGCCGCCCTGCGGCCGGACGTCGGGCCACAGACGGACCCGGACCGCCGATCAGTCGGCGGCAGCGGCGGGAACGGGAACCTCAGGGGTTTCACCGGTCCCGCAGTTATCAGCAGGAGGCCGCACACGGAGTTCCGCAATGGCGGCCTCGAAGTCTTCGAGGCTGTCGAAGGCCTTGTACACGGACGCGAAACGCAGGTAGGCGACGAGGTCGAGCTCCTGCAAAGGGCCGAGGATGGCCAGACCCACATCGTGGGTGGTCAACTCGGCACTCCCGGTGGCGCGCACCGCCTCCTCGACCCACTGGCCGAGCTTGGCGAGGGCGTCCTCGGTGACCGGCCGCCCCTGGCACGCCTTGCGCACGCCAGAGATGACCTTGGTGCGACTAAAGGGCTCGGTGACGCCGGAACGCTTCACCACCATGAGCGAACACGTCTCCACCGTCGTGAAGCGACGGGAGCAGTCGGGGCACTGACGGCGGCGACGGATCGACGTCCCGTCGTCCGTGGTGCGACTGTCGACGACACGGCTGTCGGGGTGCCTACAGAAGGGACAGTGCACTTGGTTCCGACCCTCCTCGCGGCACGACTGACGAGCCCCGCCTGCCCGTCAAGGCCTGCGAAGCGACCACCAGCATAGGCGATGTGAACGCCCTCAGCAGACCGAGGACCACTACACCTAGGCGGCCGATGCCATCCAACCACTAGATCTTGGGTTCAAGCCCCTAGGGCCTCCGCGTGTCGCAACCCGGACGCCACCGCGGAACCGGACGTCCGGGTGGGACACTGGGAGGACGCACCCGCCCCTCACATCCCAGCCGCGAAGGCTACCGGAACGACCGTTTCGAGATGACGGGACCTGCGCACGCATACACCCCCGCACATACGCACGTAAGGCAATCCGCGAATTTTCACTCGAACGTGTGTTTGGCGCAACCTTTCGAAAGCTACTACCGTTGTGCCAGCCAGGGAGACCATTCGAGAGGGGCCGACGACGTGACCACCACCGCAGACAGTGCCACCATCACCGCCCAGGACCGCTCCCAGGGCCGACTCGAGCCGGTGCACGCCATGAACGACGCGAACATGAACGGCGAGGAGTCCGGGCGCCCCGCCCGTTCCCTTCCCGGACGACCCCCTGGCATCCGGGCCGACAGCTCCGGGCTCACCGACCGGCAGCGCAGGGTCATCGAAGTCATCCGCGACTCGGTCCAGCGGCGCGGTTACCCGCCGTCGATGCGGGAGATCGGACAGGCGGTCGGCCTTTCCAGCACGTCCTCCGTGGCCCACCAGCTCATGGCTCTGGAGCGCAAGGGCTTCCTGCGCCGCGATCCGCATCGGCCCCGCGCATACGAAGTCCGAGGCTCCGACCAGCCGAGCACGCAGCCCACGGACACCACCGGAAAGCCGGCGGCGTCCTACGTCCCGCTGGTCGGGCGGATCGCTGCCGGCGGTCCGATCCTCGCCGAAGAGTCCGTCGAGGACGTCTTCCCCCTTCCCCGCCAGCTGGTCGGCGACGGTGAGCTGTTCGTCCTCAAGGTCGTCGGCGATTCCATGATCGAAGCTGCCATCTGTGACGGCGACTGGGTCACCGTCCGTAGGCAGCCCGTAGCCGAGAACGGTGACATCGTCGCCGCAATGCTCGACGGCGAGGCAACAGTCAAGCGCTTCAAGCGCGAGGACGGCCACGTCTGGCTCCTTCCGCACAACGCGGCGTACCAGCCGATCCCGGGCGACGAAGCCACCATCCTCGGCAAGGTCGTGGCGGTACTACGGCGGGTGTGACACTTCACCGCCGGCTCTGACCGGACCCCGGGACCCACTGCGCCGGTCCCGGGGTCCTACCCTTCCCCGGGCCTCTCAGACGCCCGCCTCCCTGGACACCGCATCGATGGCCGCAAGCGACTTCCGCACCTGGTTGCGATCCGTGGTGTACCAGAAATCAGGGAGCGAAGCCTTGAGGTAGCTGCCGTAGCGGGCGGTGGCCAGCCGAGGGTCGAGGACCGCTACGACGCCCCGGTCCCCAGTGGCGCGGACCAGGCGGCCTGCGCCCTGGGCCATGAGCAGGGCCGCATGGGTCGCGGCCACGGCCATGAAGCCGTTTCCTCCCGACTCCTCGACGGCCTTCTGGCGTGCGCTCATCAGCGGGTCGTCCGGACGCGGAAACGGGATCTTGTCCATGACGACCAGCTGACAGCTGGCGCCCGGCACGTCCACTCCCTGCCAGAGCGAGAGCGTCCCGAAGAGGCAGGTCTTCGGATCGGCAGCAAAGTTCTTGATCAACTCGCCGAGCGTGTCCTCGCCCTGGAGCAGGATCGGCAGTTCCGGAACCCTCCCTCGAAGTTCCTCCGCCGCCTGCTGTGCCGCCCTCATCGAGGAGAAGAGGCCAAGGGTCCGCCCACCTGCGGCCTGCATCAGTTCGGTGAGCTCGTCGAGCATGTCACCCCGCTCTCCGTCGCGCGCGGGGCGCGACAGGTGCTTGGCGACGTAGAGGATGCCCTGCTTCGGATAGTCGAACGGAGAACCGACGTCGATGCCCTTCCACACGGGCTCCTCATCGCCCCCGGAGCCCTCGGGCCCCAGTCCGAGCGAGGCTCCGACACCATTGAAGTCTCCGCCGAGCTTGAGCGTGGCCGAGGCGAGCACCACGGACCGCTCCGTGAACAGCTTCTCCCTCAACAGGCCGGAAACGGTGAGGGGGGCCACTCGGAGCGAGGCCCCGAACCGGTCGTGCCGTTCGTACCAGACGACGTCGTATTCGGATCCATGAGTGATCCGTTCCGCCACTCCGTGCACGGTCTCCACGGAGGCCATGGCCTGTTTGCGCACGGCGTCCTCGTCCTGCACGGCCCGGTCACGGGTGTTGCCCAGGGCCGTGATCACGGTACGGGTTGCGTCGCGGAGCGCCATCAACGCATACGCCAGGTCCTCCGGGATCTCTTCCAAGCGCCCCGGAAGCGCCAGCTCCATGACGCGCTCGAAACCCTCGGCGGCAGTCTGCAGCTGATCGGCGGCCTTCTCGTCCACGAGCTTCGCGGCCCGACGGACGGCTCGGTTGACCTGTCCGGGCGTGAGTTCACCGGTGGCAACGCCGGTGACCCGGGAGACCAGCTCATGGGCCTCGTCGATGATCAGCACCTCGTGCTGCGGAAGCACCGGCGCCCCCTCGATCGCGTCGATGGCGAGGAGTGCATGGTTGGTGACGACGACATCGGCCAGCTTGGCCCGCTCCCGTGCCGCCTCAGCGAAGCACTCGACTCCGTACGCACACTTGCTCGCACCGAGACATTCCCGGGAGGAGACCGAAACCTGGGCCCAGGCCCTGTCGGAGACACCGGGCGCCAGATCGTCCCGGTCGCCCGTCTCCGTCTCGTCGGACCAGTCCCTCAGCCGCATCAGGTCCTGTCCCAGCTTGCTGGTGGGGGCAGCCGCCTCGAAGGGATCGAACAGTCCGTCCTCTTCGTCCTGTGGGACGCCTTCGTGGAGTCGGTGCAGGCAGAGGTAGTTCGACCGCCCCTTGAGCATGGCGAACTGGGGCCGTCGTCGTAGCTGTGGATGCAGCGCGTCGACCGTGCGGGGAAGGTCCCGCTCGACGAGCTGGCGCTGGAGCGCCAGGGTGGCCGTGGCGATGACCACCCGCTCCCCCTGGGCGAGCGCCGGCACGAGGTAGCCGAGCGACTTGCCGGTGCCGGTGCCGGCCTGGACGAGGAGGTGGGAATTGTCGTCGATGGCCTCGGCCACGGCCTGGGCCATGGCGACCTGGCCGGGCCGCTCCGTGCCGCCGACGGCGGTGACGGCGGCGTGGAGGAGATCGGGGAGGGATGGCTTCGTCATAGCCCCTCCACCCTACGGGGCGGCGCTGACAGCCGGATCACGCGAGCGGATTGGGAACGGTCCCGTGAACCGCCGCGTGCGGACGCTCGGAACGGTCCCGGTAACCATCCAGGTGCAGACGGTTGCGGTTCAGGCAGAGCCGCTCGATGCGCGGGGTGAGGAGGTCGAAGAGCTCGAACCGCTCCTTCAGCTCGGGGAAGCGCGATTGGTGACGCAGGATCTCGGCGCGGACGAGTGCCCAGAAGTCCGCTTCGGGCACGTCGAGTTGCTCCTCACAGAGGGGTGCCAGGTAGCGGAAGACGCCGATGAAGAGTCCCGCATGGATGAACTGGATCAGGAATCCGGGCTCTTCCGTCAACAGGACGGCACGGACGTCATCCGGAAGGGTGGCGTGTTCAGGAAGGGGGTGGGCACTGATGTTCACATCGTCGACGAAGTCTTTGATCGCCAGGCGCACGGGGACGTCGTCGCCGTCGTACACGACGATCGCGTTCTCACCGTGCGGCGAGAAGACCGTGCCGTACCGGTAGAGAAAGTGCAGCAGGGGAGGGAGCAGGGCAGTGAAGAGGCGCTGGAGCCAAACGACGGGAGTGAGCCCGGAGCGTGTGACGAGCTCGGCGACGAAGGCCCGTCCTTCGGGGTCGACGTGGAGGAGGGAGGCAAGGGTACGGGCCCGCTCTCCCGGGGGGAGCCTGAGCGGTTCACGCCAGATCGCGCCGAGCAGTTCCTTGTACTGATAAGGAACTTCGGGCAGTCGGTCGTACAGAGGGTGCTTGACCGTGACGGAGGCGACTTCCCCGAGGAGGATCACCCCGCACTCCTCCTTCAGGAACGGATCGGCATCGCGCAATCCGTGCACCCAGGCCGTGACGGCGGGCGCAGCAAGGGTGCGCTCGGTGGGCAGCCCTCGCCACACCAGGGTGTTGAGCACGGAAAGGGGAAGCTTGACCGTGTGGCGATCCGGTCGGCTGGTGTTGAGGAAGGTGCGGACGGACTGCTGTGGTAGACGCAGGTCGTCGTCCGCGGTGAGTGGAACGACCGATCCATCGGCAATGGCCGGGGCGTAGAGCGGGAGAAGGACCTCGTCCCACTGCCAGGGGTGGACCGGCAGCAGGACGTAGTCGTCGGGTTGGTGGCCACGCTCGGTGAGGGCGACACGGAAGGCGGCGCGCACTTCGGGGTCGAGTTCCTGGGCATAGAGCCGGTCGGAAGTCTCCAGACCGGGGACGCCTCGGTAGGTGGCGATGCGTTTGCTGACGGCAATCCAAGGAAGTCGGGTTGCGCGACGTGCCTCGGGAGCCCAACGGGCAGCGTCGGTGGCGGAGAAGCCGATGCGCCCCTTGTTGAGGACGAGCCAGGGGTGGCCCGTCTGATGGCCTTCGAGTTCCGCGTACGGGAGTTCCGCAAGGCGGCCAGCGCTGATGGCCGTGTGATCGAGACGTGTGTCGGCAGCAAGGGTGGTGGAGAGTTCGCGGATGACGTGTCCCAGCGTGATCCCGTCGAGCTGGAGGAGGTGACGGGACCTCAGCAGGAAGTCGAAGGGGTCCGCAAGGGGGAGACCCTCGTGGGTAATCGAGCCGGCGGCGACGCGCCAGCCGTCGTAGGCACCACGGCGGGCGCAGAAGCTGAGCGTGGTGCCGTCGTCGAGTCGCAACGTGTACCGGTCGGGCTCACCGCCGCCCGCGGGCTCGGGCTCAATGATCTCCTCGTAGGCGAACTCGGAGAGCGTCTTGGCCAAAAGCCGGGAAGACGCCCGGGTCCAGGCAGCGGCGTTCAGTTCGGGGGGTGCGAGCAGCTCGGATGCGGGGAGCAGCCCAAGGGCAGGAGCCGGCGCATCGGTTCCGGGGCGTCCGGAGTCGTGAGGTGCAGGGGAGGTCGACACGGGGACTCCTCGGGGGTGGGACCGCTGTGGGACCAGCGGTGTATGTGGGACGGAGGGGTGTTCACAGGACGTGTCGCAGGGCGCGGTCACGGATCATGAGCGCGGCTCGCTTGTCGGGCAGGGCCACTTCCGCCGCAAAGCGGAAGCCGCCGCTGAGGAAGGCAGAAACGGAAGGGGTGTTGTGGATGTCGGGTTCGGCGACGACCCGGGTGCAGTGGGGACGGTGGTCAAGAACCAGATCGGCGACGGCCCTCAGGATCCTGGTGCCGATGCCGCGCCCCCGGTCGCTACCGCTTCCAAGCAGTAGATGGACTCCCGTGTCGTGGGGGCGCGCCGGGTAGTGCCGGGCGAGCGGGTCGAGGTCTGCACGGTAGATCTCGAAGTAGCTCATGGGTGTGCCGTTGAGGACGCCGAGGCAGGGGACGCTCCGGCCATCGCCTTCGACCTGGGAACGAAGATGTCCGATGGTGACGCTCTCGGGGCCGGCGAGCTCCCAGAAGGCCGCCACGGCAGGGTCGTTCATCCACCGGGCGATCAGGGGGACATCCCTTTCGATGCGCGCAGGGACGAGCTGGAAGGAGCCGAGAGCAGTGTCGGTGGGACCCCAGGCGGCGACGGAGTCCAGGAGGTCGCCGTCGAGGAGGGCGGCAAGGTCGTCGGCCCTCAGATTGAGGGTGTCGTCCCCGGGTGGATCGGCCGGTGGGCGGATGGGTGGCACGGTGTCGCTCTTCTCTCGACGGCGTGGTGGGGTGCGGCATTCCGCCCGCGGACTCAGGTGCGAAGGGGGTTGGTGACGGTGACGTAGACGGACTGGGTGTCGACCGGCCCGACGAGCTCGTCCAGACCGTGCAGTCGGGTGAGCAAATTGGCCTTGCTGCGCAGGTGTGTGGCTTCCAAGAGGCGGTGGGGAAGGGGAGATCCCAGGCTGGTGGCAGAGGCGAGGAAGCTGCGGAATGCAGCGAGCAGGATTCGTTCGTCAGCAAGGTGCTGGGAACCGAAGGCCCCGATCAGGCCGAGGACGTTGTTGATGCCGAGGTAATAGGCGAAGCGCTCGTCGGTGACCTGGTCGGAGACGAAGGTGTCACTGAGGGCACCGATGCCGGGGAGGCGAGCCTCCAGTTCCTCGCGGCGGGACTCGCGGAAGTAGTAGCCCTGGTTGTCGCGGTAGCGACCGCCGATCGGCCAGCCGTTCGGGTCGAGGAGCACCAGGGTGTTCTGTTGGTGGGCTTCCAAGGCGATGCCGGCGTTTCCGTCGAGCCAAAGCACGGGGCGGACGACCTGGTCGAGATAGCGGAGGAACCATTCGGCTGCAACGGCGTTCACGGGGCGGCCGGTTCGGACGGAGAGGCGGCCGATGACGTCGGCGAGCCGGGAGCGCATGCCGGCGGCTCCGGGCCAGGGGCGTGGGGTGGTGAGCGAGGCGATGCAAACGGCGTCGTCCCCGGGACCGAAGGGGTTGTGGCGAATCATGACGTCGAGGCCGGGGACGGGGGTGCCGTCCGGGGTGTCGACGGCGAGCCAGGCAGGGTCCCGGACGATGTCGAAGCTCGGGTGGGCGGCCTGCCACTCGTCGACGAGACCGGTACGGAGCAGACGGTGGACCTCGACACCGCGGTGGAGCTCTTTGCGGAGGTTCTCACGACGCGAGTTGGTGATGCGCAGGCCGAGGGAGAGTTTGAGCATGGCCCGTGCACCGGGTCGATGCACGGTGCGGACGGAGGAGGTCGGATGCCAAGGGCTGCCGTGGCGGCCCAGGTCGTGGAGGAGGCCGGCGTCGAGGAGCTCTCGGACCTCGGGGCGGTGCACCAGCTCCCTCGCCTGCCAGGGATGCAGGGGCAGCGGGGCGGTCCCCGAGGGGAACGGGAGCCCCTCGGCGAGTCCGGAGGCGAGCTGCTCGGCGCTGACCGGGCGGCCCTGTTCGGTCCAGGCGGAGTCGGTGGCCAGGAGGGAACGGTCGACGGCCATCCAATGGAGCGGGAAGGAACCGCGGACCTCAGGCGAATAGAGCCGCCCCTCGGCTTCTGAGAGTCCTTCGCGGCTCTTGGGGGTGGGATGGAGCGGGTGCCCCAGCAGCAAGGACTGCTCTGCGGCGAGGAAGAGATCGGCCTCCGGGTGCGGCTGAGGTCGGCAGCGGCACTCGGCGAGGAAGTCGGCGGTCCGCCGGGTGGAGTCGGCGACCCGGCCGACGAGGTCGATGCCCTCGGAACGGCCCGTCTCGCGGTTGAGCAGTGCGGCCACCGTGACGGCGTCAACGGTCGGCGCGGCAGCCGGAAGGCCTTCGAGGGCGGGAGTGCCGAAGCGGTGCCAACCCGTGGGCGACCAGTACCGGACGGGGACGAGGAGGGCGGTGCCGCTGGCATCCAGAGGAACGCGCAGCGCGGTCGAGTCGGGTTCCGGCAGGTTCGTCTCCCGCACCCAGCAGCGGAGGAGGTTCTCGACGGCGGCAGCATCAGCGGCGCGCAGCGGATCGGGGTCGTCCAAAGGGTCGGGACCGGTGGCCGGGCGGGGTGAAGGTCGCTGCTCCGGTCCGGTGTGCTGACGCGGGACGGTGGGTTCTTCGGTGGAGTGGGCTTCTACTCGAAGGAGTTCGGAAGAGAGGGGTTCGGAACGGGCAAACCCTGCGGGTGTGGTTTCGGGGTGGAAGGTCCCCGTACGGAGGTTCTCGGGGTGCACGGCTTCTGTGTGCCCGGTCCCCAGATGAAGGGGCTGCGCGTGGTGGGGTCCGGGAGCGAGGGGGGCTTCGGGGGTGAGGGCCGGAGTGGCGGGGGTGGCGTTCACGGGACTTCCTTGGGGGTGGGGCCGGAGCGGTCCGGTTCAGTGGGACGGTCCGATGGTGTTGCGCGGGGCCGTGCCCCGGCGGGAGACGGGCGGGTGGAGGGTGTGGGCCCGTTCGGCCATGGCCAGGGCGTCGGCGAAGCGGTCCAGGACTGCGGTGGTCTGCTCGTCGGTGAGGGTGAGCGGGGGGAGGAGGCGGACCACTGCGGAGTGGCGACCACCGAGCTCGACGATGAGCCCGCGGGCGAGACACTCCTGCTGGACGGCAAGTGCCAGTGCGGGGGCGGGCGGCGGAACGAGATCGTCCGGGCTTCCCGCTTCGGGATCGACGAGTTCGATGCCGATCATCAGGCCCCGACCGCGGACATCGCCGATGCAGGGATGGCCGTTGGCGAGGTCGCGGAGTTGGGCGAGGATGCGGGCGCCGAGGGCGCCGGCCCGTTCGGCGAGCTCGTTCTCCCGGACGTACCGGAGGGTGGCCGTGCCGGCAGCCATGGCGAGTTGGTTGCCACGGAAGGTACCGGCGTGGGTGCCGGGCTCCCAGACGTCGAGCGCGGATCTGTACACGATGACCGCAAGGGGGAGGGAACCGCCGATCGCCTTGGACAGGACCATGACGTCGGGCACGATCCCGCTGTGCTCGACTGCCCAGAAGGCGCCGGTGCGCCCGACTCCGGTCTGGACTTCGTCGACGACGAGCGGCACGGAGCGGTCGGCCGTGATCCGACGCATGCTACGCATCCAAGCGTCGGGGGCGGGGATGACCCCGCCCTCGCCCTGGACGGCTTCCACGATCATTCCGGCAGGGGTGGTGACGCCGCTCTTGGGGTCGTCGAGGAGGGTCTCGGTCCAACGGGCAGCCAGTTGGGCACCGCGCTCGCCACCGACGCCGAAGGGACAGCGGTACTGCTGTGGATAGGGAAGCCTCGTGACGCGGCCGGTGGTCGCGCCCCCGGAAGCCTCCAGGGCGCCGGCCGTCATGCCGTGGTAGGCGCCGGTGAAGGCGAGAAGGCCGTTCCGGCCGGTGGCGGTGCGGACCAGGGTGAGGGCGGCCTCGACGGCGTCCGTACCCGCCGGTCCGCAGAACTGGATGCGGGCGTCGTCGGCGAGTTCACCGGGGAGGGTGGCGAACAGCTCTGAGGTGAAGGCGTCCTTGAGGGGGGTGGCGAGGTCGAGGACGTGCAGGGGGGCGCCCGAGTCGAGGACCTTCCTGATCGCTTCCAGGACGACGGGGTGGTTGTGGCCCAGGGCGAGCGTCCCCGCACCGGACAGGCAGTCCAGATAACGGCGCCCGTCGGCACCTTCGATGGTCACTCCCCGGGCCCTTACCGGGACGATCGGCAGGGAGCGTGCGTAGGTGCGCGCGGCGGACTCGCGCTGTGACTGGCGGCGCAGGATGCCTTCGTGCTCGCCTCCTCGGTCCGCCGGCCTGGTCTGGGTGCGCGCGGCCGGTGGGACGGCCGGAGCTGGTTCGGTCACGGCCACGGCTCGGTGTCCTCCCGCGGTAACGGTTGCATTGCACATCAGAGTGGCGCGCGGACCCCCGTAAAGGTCGTCCTGGCGCCGACTTTGCGTCCCCCGTACGTACCAACGACGGGAGCTGCCCGAGATCACGGGCCGGAGGGCAGGAACTTGGCGTGTCCCGGATCACTGCGCAACAACGATCGAAGAGTGCCGGAACCGGGACCGGGGCGCGTACCGTCCCCTCCGGCACCGGCATAGTGGGGCGGTCGGTCGTGTCCGCACGACTCGACCGCTGTTCGCCATGCACAAGTTGACGTAGTCCCAGGGGGATCACGAGATGCGATCGATTCGTCCGCTGCTGATGGCGGCTTCTGCCGTCGCGGCGCTGACGCTCACCGTCACGGCCTGCGGCCCGAGCGAGGAGAACGCGGGGGACAAACCCTCCGCACCCATAAGCCTGGACCCGAACAAGATCAAGATTCCGGAGGACCTGAAGGACCGCCTGAAGGAGCACGGGATCGATCTCGATCAGTGGCGGAACGGCGAGTGGAAGAACTGGGACCGCGACAAGTGGCTGCGCGAGGCCAAGGACTTCGTCAACCCGATCATCGAGGACCTCTGGGATACGGACCGGATGCGCAGGGCCGAGCGCCCCGACAAGCCGGTTGAGGAGGAGGACATCTCGGGTGACGAGGGCGTCACCGATCCGACTCCGGTTCCCGTACGGGCAAGGGCCGTGACGGCGAAGTACCACGCCCATGCCCCCGAATCGGGAAAGGTCTTCTTCGACGGCCCCGAGGGGTCGATGGTCTGCTCGGCCACGGTCGTGAAGGATCCGGCGCACCCGGGCAAGTCCAACATGGTCTGGACGGCTGGTCACTGCGTGCACAAGGGCAAGCAGGGCGGCTGGTACCGCAACATCGCCTTCGTGCCCTCGTACAACGACTCGGCCCTGTCGACCTCGGACTTGGAGAAGGCGACGCGGGAACAGATCGCACCGTACGGCGTGTGGTGGGCGGACTGGGTCAAGACCTCGGACCAGTGGATCGCCGAGGGTGCGTCGACCGGGGGCGCCGGGGCTCCCTATGACTTCGCGGTCATCAAGGTGACTCCGGAGAAGGGGAGTTCGGGGAAGTCCCTGGAGGAGACGGTCGGTTCTGCGCTTCCGGTGGAGTTCAACGCTCCGGCGGTGCCGAAGATCGCAAGTCTGACGGCAACCGGTTACCCGGCCGCACCGCCGTTCGACGGCCAGAAGATGTACCAGTGCGCGGACAGGCCGGGCCGGCTGTCGCTGAAGGCGGACCAGCCGACGATGTACCGGATCGGCTGCTCGATGACCGGTGGTTCGTCGGGCGGCGGCTGGGTCGCCGAAGGCAGCGACGGCAAGCCCGCCCTGGTGTCGAACACCTCGATCGGCCCGTCGACGGCCGGTTGGCTCGCCGGACCGCGGCTCGGCCCGGAGGCCAAGGCGCTCTTCGACGAGGTCAGCCAGAAGTACGCCGGCCAGTAGGCGTGGCACGGAGGCGGGCCCTTCGGGTCCCGCCTCTTCTCCTGCCCGTCGGGCGCCCTGAGCGGGCCGGGGTACTCGCCTCCGCCCGGGCGGAGGCGTATCGGATCGACCGCACCAGGAGCGGTGGTCCCACGGGCGGCGGCTGGCGCCGCGCGCTGCCGAACGCCACGGCGATGCCCGTGTCGGACGGCTCGCTCGCCCCGGTCCGTCGGCCGTGGCGGGCGGACCGGGTCACGGTCGGCCGCAAGACGGCCGGCGGAGGTTCAGCCGCCGGGCCGGCGCCCCCACCACGGGACGGGGCGCTGCCCCTCCCTTGGTGGGGAGGGGCAGCGCCCCGTGAGGTGGTGGTCGATCAGTGCGCGGCGGGAACGTGCGGCGCGAGCAGCGCCGCCAGCTCCTCGTGCACCCGCGCCTTGAGCAGGGTGCCCTCGGAGGTGTGCTCCTCGGACTCCACCTCGCCCTCGGCGTGCACCCGCGACACCAGACCGCCCTGGGTGTAGGGCACCAGGACCTCCAGCGCGACCTGCGGGCGCGGCAGCTCGGAGTCGATGAGCGCGAGCAGTTCGTCGATGCCCTGGCCGGATCGGGCCGAGACCACGATGGAGTGCTTCTCCATCCGCAGCAAACGCTGGAGGACCAGCGGATCGGCCGCGTCCGCCTTGTTGACGACGACGATCTCCGGCACGTTCACCGCGCCGACGTCACGGAAGACCTCGCGCACGGCGGCCAGCTGCTCCTCCGGCGCCGGGTGCGAGCCGTCCACCACGTGCAGGATGAGGTCGGAATCGGCGACCTCTTCCATGGTGGAACGGAAGGCCTCGACCAGGTGGTGCGGCAGGTGCCGGACGAAGCCGACGGTGTCAGCCAGGGTGTAGACCCGGCCGGTGGGCGTCTCGGCCCGACGGACGGTCGGGTCGAGGGTGGCGAACAGCGCGTTCTCCACGAGTACCCCCGCACCGGTGAGCCGGTTGAGCAGGGACGACTTTCCGGCGTTGGTGTACCCGGCGATGGCGACCGACGGCACCTTGTTCCGGCGGCGCTCCTGCCGCTTGATGTCACGGCCGGTCTTCATCTCCGCGATCTCCCGGCGCATCTTCGCCATCTTCTCGCGGATCCGACGCCGGTCGGTCTCGATCTTGGTCTCACCGGGACCACGGGTGGCCATGCCGCCACCGCCGCCGCCGCCCATCTGACGCGAGAGCGACTGACCCCAGCCGCGCAGTCGCGGAAGCATGTACTGCATCTGTGCGAGTGCGACCTGCGCCTTGCCCTCTCGGGACTTGGCGTGCTGGGCGAAGATGTCGAGGATGAGGGCGGTCCTGTCGACCACCTTGACCTTGACGACGTCTTCGAGGGCGATGAGCTGGCCGGGGCTGAGCTCACCGTCGCAGACCACGGTGTCGGCGCCGGTTTCGAGCACGATGTCACGCAGCTCGCGCGCCTTGCCCGAACCGATGAAGGTGGCCGGGTCCGGCTTGTCCCGGCGCTGGATCACGCCGTCGAGCACGAGGGCGCCCGCCGTCTCGGCAAGGGCCGCGAGCTCCGCGAGGGAGTTCTCCGCGTCCTGCACCGTCCCCGAGGTCCAGACGCCGACCAGCACGACGCGCTCCAGGCGCAGCTGGCGGTACTCGACCTCGGTGACGTCCTCAAGCTCGGTGGAGAGCCCGGCGACACGGCGCAGGGCCGCTCGCTCGGAGCGGTCGAACTGATCGCCGTCCCGCTCTCCGTCGATCTCGTGGCTCCAGGCGACGTCCTCTTCCATCAGGGCATCGGCCCGAAGGCTCTCGGTACGGTTCGTCTCCGCGAAGCTCTGGTCGTCCTGGGAAGGGGAAGAAGAGGAGGTCATTGGATCCTTACGTCGGGTGAAGAAATGTGTCCGTACTGGTCAGAACGCTCGCGGGCACCGGAAGATTCCCGGCCCGGCCGCATCGCCGACCTGAAGATGGTGACACGGCCGGGACGGGGCCGTCACCCCGGTTTCGGGGCGCTCGACGCGGTGTCGACCGGGCGGCTGCGCCAGTCGGAGTGCCCGGGCATGGCCGGGGTCTTCGCCTCGTAGAGCCAGCCCTGGAAGAAGGCACTGAGATCCCGGCCGGCGACCTCGCCGGCCAGCGCCGTGAAGTCGGCGGTGGTGGCGGTACCGTCCCGGTGCTCGGTGACCCAACGACGCTCCAGGCGTTGGAAGGCACGGGTGCCGATCTCCTGGCGGAGGGCGTAGAGGACGAGGGCGCTGCCGTCGTAGACGACGGGCCGGAAGAGACTGATCTTGTGGGTGGCGGAAGGGGGCTCCGGAGCTGCCGGCGGACCGCCGTCGGCGCGCCAGGCGTCGGAGGCGGCGTAGGCGGCCTTCATCCGGCGCTCCAGGGACTTCCCCGCGGTCTCCTCCGCGTACAGCGCCTCGTACCAACTGGCGTGTCCCTCGTTGAGCCACAGGTCGGACCAGGTGCGGGGGGAGACGCTGTCGCCGAACCACTGGTGGGCCAGTTCGTGGACCATGACGGCGTCGACGTACCACTCGGGGTAGGCCGGTTCGGTGAAGAGACCGCGTTCGAAGAGCGAGAGGGTCTGGGTCTCCAGCTCGAAACCGGTGTCCGCGTCGGCGATCAGCACGCCGTACGTCTCGAAGGGGTACGGGCCGACCTGCCGTTCCATCCATTCCAGGTGGCCGGGGGTGCGGCGGAGCCAGGGTTCCATGCGTTCCCGGTCGGCGGTGGCCACCACGTCCCGCACGGGCAGACCGTGCGGACCCGCGCGGTGGACGACGCTGGACCGGCCGATGGAGACCTGTGCGAGCTCGGTGGCCATGGGGTGCCGGGTGCGGTAGGTCCAGGTGGTGGTGGGTCCGTGGTCGACGCGGCCGGCGGGGAGGCCGTTCGCCACCACGGTGAGTCCGCTGGGGGCGGTGACCCGGAAGGTGAAGTACGCCTTGTCCGAGGGGTGGTCGTTGGAGGGGAAGACCCGGTGGGCGGCGTTGGCCTGGTTGGCCATGGCGAGGCCGTCGCTGGTGCGGACCCAGCCGCCGGTCGCTGCGGGCCCCCGGGGGTCACTGGTGTGGGTGACGGTGATCTCGACCTCCTCCCCCGCGTCGATCGGCGCGATCGGGGTGACGACGAGGTCCTCGCCACTGCCCGTGTGGCGGGCCGGGAGTCCGTCGACGGTGACGGCGGAGACCGTGCCGTGCGTGAAGTCGAGGTTGAGCCGTTCCAGGTCCTCGGTAGCGCGCGCATCGATCCGGGTCACGGCATCGAGCGGCTCGGTGTTCACCCCGGAGTAGGTGAGGTCGAGGGTGTACGCGAGGACGTCGTATCCGGGGTTGCCGAGGTGCGGGAAGAGCGGGTCCCCGATGCCGAGCGGCGCCGGGGCGGGCGTTGCGGCGGCGACGAGCCCGACCGAGGCGGCGACCAGGGCGGTGGAGCGGAGCCACCTCGCGCGGGGCGGGGAGGTGCGGACGAGCGGCATGGGCCAGGGCCTTTCCGAGGGAGTGGCCCTACGGCTACCAGGGCTGCAGCCGCTCGCCGGGGCGGCGCGCTCGCCGGCCACCCGAAGGGGGTCATCCCGGAGCGGGGGGTGAAGCCCCGCAGTGGCGCCCGCGTCGGGCGGGCGTCACGCCCCGCGCGGTTCGCCCGAGGTCCGGTGGCGGGCGCGGCTCACGTCGTACACCCCCGGGACCTCGCGCATGGCCCGCATGAGGGCGGCGAGCTCGGTGGCGTCGGGGAGGTGCAGGGTGTAGGTGTGGCGGACCCGCTGCTCGGTGGGCGGCTCGACGTTCGCGGAGACGACGGCGGCCCCGGCGGTGGCGATGGCCTCGGTGAGGTCGGCGAGCAGCCCGGGCCGTCCGAAGGACTCGGCGACGAGGGTGACCCGGCCCTGGGCGGTGTCGCCCCAGCTGACCGGGAGGGGCTCACGGCCGAGGCGGCGCATGGCGTCGACGGCCGAGCAGCCGGTGCGGTGGACGGTGACCGATCTGCCGCGCACCCGGAACCCGGTGATCGCGTCGGGCGGTACGGGAGTGCAGCAACCGGCCGGGCGGACGGCGGTCGGCGGCTCACCGTCCAGGTCGACGTGGAGTTCGGCACCGGAACGGCGGTCGGCCGCGATGCTGACCTGCGGCCGGGGCTCGGCCGTCGCCAGGGGGGTGCTCTCGGGATGCGCTTCGAGCCAGCCGGTGATCGCGATCCGGGCGGCGGGGGTCCTTGCGTGATCCAGCCATTCCGGGGACGGGCCGGAGGCTCCGTCCTGGGCGAGCAGCAGTTGGACGGCGTCCCCGTCTCCGAGGACGGTGCTCAGCGGTGCGAGCCGACCGTTGACCCGGGCGCCGAGGCAGGCGTGGGCCGCGTCGCCGTGCTGTGCGTAGGCCGCGTCGACGCAACTGGCACCGGCGGGCAGGCTGATCGTGCCGGGGGTGCTGCCGTCCGCGCGGAAGACGGTGATCTCGTCGTCCTCGGCGAGGTCGGCGCGGAGCGAGGACCAGAAGGTGTCGGGGTCGGGGGCGGACTGCTGCCAGTCCAGGAGCCGGGAGAGCCAGCCCGGACGGGTGGGGTCGACGCGCTCCGCGTCCTCGGCGGGGACGCCGGATTGCTCGGTGGGCACCTGACCCATGTGGGGGTTGCCGAGGGCGACGACCCCCGCTTCGGCGACCTTGTGCATGCGGTGGGTGCGGATGAGGACCTCGGCGACGGTGCCGTCGGGAGCCGCGATCGCGGTGTGCAGCGATTGGTAGAGGTTGAACTTGGGGTTCGCGATGAAGTCCTTGAACTCGGAGACCACCGGTGTGAAGCAGGTGTGGAGTTCGCCGAGCACCGCGTAGCAGTCGGCGTCCTCGGCGACCAGGACGAGCAGCCGGCCGAAGTCGCAGCCGCGCAGTTCGCCGCGCTTGAGGCGGACCCGGTGGACGGAGACGAAGTGCCGGGGGCGGACGAGGACCTCGGCGCCGATGCCCGCCTCGCGCAGGACGGCAGCGGCCTGTTCGGCGACGGCGCCGAGTTCGTCGGCGGCGCCGGGGTTCCCGGCGATGAGCGCACGGGTGGTCTCGTACTCCTCGGGGTGGAGGATCGCGAAGACCAGGTCCTCCAGCTCGGTCTTGAGGGCTTGGACGCCGAGTCGCTCCGCGAGCGGGATGAGGACGTCCCGGGTGACCTTGGCGATCCTGACCTGCTTCTCGGGGCGCATCACCCCGAGGGTGCGCATGTTGTGGAGGCGGTCGGCGAGTTTGATCGACATGACGCGGACGTCACTGCCGGTGGCCACGAGCATCTTGCGGAAGGTCTCGGGTTCGGCGGCGGCACCGTAGTCGATCTTCTCCACCTTGGTGACGCCGTCGACGAGGTGGGCGACCTCGGCGCCGAACTCCCGGCGCACCTGGTCGAGCGTCACCTCGGTGTCCTCGACCGTGTCGTGGAGGAGGGAGGCGGTCAGGGTCGTGGTCTCGGCACCGAGTTCGGCGAGGATCAGGGTGACCGCCAGCGGATGGGTGATGTACGGCTCGCCGCTCTTGCGGAACTGGCCGCGGTGCGAGGACTCCGCGAGGACGTACGCCCGGCGGAGCACCGTCAGGTCGGCCTCGGGGTGGTGGGCGCGGTGCGCATCGGCCACGTGGCTGATGGCATCGGGCAGGCGGTCACGCGGGGCCGGTCCGGCCGTGGCGCCGAGGAGGGCGGCGCGACCGAGGCGGCGCAGGTCGATCCGGGGGCGTCCGCGTCTGCGGACGGCCACATCGGCGTCCGCGGGCTCGACCGCACTCACGGGGTTGGTGGCCTCTGCGCTCATGGGGCACCTCCGGCAGCATCGACCGGCGGTGAGCGGGCCAGGCGTGCCCGGGGGGCCGGTGCTTGATGCTACCGACCCCACCACGTGGCGCAGTCGCGCTCTCGCCCAGCGTGAACCGGATCACCCATTCGAGCGACAAATCAGTCGTTGACAGTTTCGATTCCGTCGGGCGTCGCCGCATCGGGGAGCTCCAGCCACGCCGGGTCGACGGTGCCTTCGGCGACGATGACGGCCGGTCCCGTCATGTCGATCCGGCCGTCGGGGTGCTCGGTGATCACCAGAGTGCCGCCGAGCACGTCCACGGTGTACGTGACGGGGGTGCCGCTCTCGGCCGGGTCGAGACCGTCCCGGCGGGCGGTGGCGACGGCGACGGCGCACGCACCGGTGCCGCAGGACCTGGTCTCGGAGGCCCCCCGCTCGTGGACCCGCATGGCGACGTGACGGGGCCCCCGGTCGGCAACGAACTCGATGTTCACCCCGTCCGGGTAGACCGCGGCCGGCTCGTACGGCGGCTCGTCGTACAGGTTTCCGGCGTGGGCCAGGTCCGCCACGAAGGCGACCGCGTGGGGGTTGCCCATGTTCACGTTCCGCGCGGGCCAGCTGCGGCCGTCGACGGTGACGGTCACCCCGGCCTCGGGGAGCGCCGCACGGCCCATGGCCACGGTGACGGAGCCGTCCTTGTCCAGGTGGACGTGCTTGGTCCCGGCGCGCGTGGCGACCGCGAGCTCACCGGTGGTCACGTGTCCCGCGTGCTCCAGGTAGCGGGCGAAGACCCGGACTCCGTTCCCGCACATCTCGGCGACCGAGCCGTCGGCGTTGCGGTAGTCCATGAACCACTCGGCTTCGCCGGCCAGGTGGCGTGCTTCGGGGTGGGCGGCGCTGCGCACCACGTGCAGCAGGCCGTCGGCCCCGATGCCGGCCCGTCGGTCACAGAGCCGCGCCACGACGGCTGCGGGAAGGTCGACGGCGTTCTGCGCATCGGGGACGATCACGAAGTCGTTCTCGGTGCCGTGGCCCTTGAGGAAGGGGAGCGGCTGGATCGGCGAGGTCTGCGTGCTGGTCACGCGATCAACTGTACGGGCCGGCCGCGCGGGACGGGACGGTCCGTCCACAGGACGGAACCCGGGCGGCCGGCCGTACCGGGAGGGAGCACCGGCGAGGGTGCGACGAGGGGCGGACGTCGACTCAGCGGAGCCGGGCCACGCGCCAGACGGCGAGGGCGACCAGGGCCACGGTCGTCGATGCGTACAGGGCGAGGACGCGCCAGTTGGGACGCTCACCCGAGCCGCGTTGCGGGAGCCCCGGCCAGGTGTGGCCCACCTTGCGGGCGGCCATCATGCCCCAGCCCGCCGCGCAGGAACTGATCAACACTCCGAGCATGGCGACGACGGCGCCGCCGTCACCGGATCCGAAGGCGAGCGGGAAGGCGAACATCAGGGAGCCGAGCGCCGCCAGGGCCACGATCGGGGCGAGTTGCCAGATCCTCAGTCGGCGTTGGGGACGCAGCTCGACCTCGACCTCGTCGGTGTCGACCTCGACGGCGGTGCCGACCGCGTCGTCGGGTCCGTCAGGCGTCAGCCCCGGCGCTCCGGCCGGGGCGTCGGCCGCCGGGCGGCCCGGTGTGCCGGCCGACGGATCCGCCGTCGGTTCACCCAGGGCCGCTCCGCGCTGTTCTGTGTCGCGAGGGCCGGCCTCCATCGCCACGCGCCCTCCCCACTCGGACTTCACTCGGTCGATCGATGCTCGATGATGGCACGCTCGTGACCGTCGAAATGACGGGCAGTGCGTCCCGATGCCATCACGTGATCAGGCTGTAACCGCTCGTTCGACCAACGAGAGCGCCTCCCGCGGGAGTTCCCCGCGGTGATCAGCGGCTCCGCTGAGCCAGTGCACGCGCGGGTCGCGCCGGAACCACGAGTCCTGGCGGCGGGCGAAGCGCTTCGTGGCCCGCACGGTCTCGGCACGCGCCTCGTCCTCGGTACACCCTCCCGCGAGCGCCGCGAGGACCTGCTGGTAGCCGAGGGCGCGGGCTGCCGTGCGCCCTTCCCGCAGCCCGCGCGCCTCCAGATCGCGCACCTCGTCGACGAGACCCGCCTCCCACATCCGGTCCACGCGCGTGGCGATCCGTTCGTCGAGCTCGGGGCGGGCCACGTCGACCCCGATCTGGACGGTGTCGTAGACGGAGTCGGGCCCCGGCAGGTTGGCGGTGAAGGGCTTTCCGGTGATCTCGATCACTTCCAGGGCCCGGACGATGCGGCGCCCGTTGCTGGGCAGGATCGAGCGCGCCGCCTCGGGGTCGGCCGCGGCGAGCCGGGCGTGCAGGACGCCGGAGCCGCGCTCCTCCAGCTCGCCCTCGAGCCGGGCCCGGACGGCGGGATCGGTGCCCGGGAACTCCAGGGCGTCCACGGCCCCCCGTACGTACAGCCCGGAGCCGCCGACGAGAACCGGGGTGCGCCCCGCGGCGAGCAGCCGATCGATCTCGGCGCGGGCGAGCCGCTGGTACTCGGCGACGCTGGCGGCCTCGGTCACGTCCCAGATGTCGAGGAGGTGGTGCGGGATGCCGCCGCGCTCCTCCACCGTCAGTTTGGCGGTCCCGATGTCCATCCCCCGGTAGAGCTGCATCGAGTCGGCATTGACGACCTCGCCGCCGAGCTGTTGGGCCAGAAAAACGCCCAGATCGGACTTTCCGGCTGCGGTGGGGCCGACGATGGCGATGACCCGCGGGGCGGGGGCTGCTCTTCTCACCGTCCCAGTCTCGCAAACCTCCCACACCGTCCCGAACGAACCGGACGGCGGGTGCGGTCCCGCCCCCGCCGTCCGGTGCTGATTCCGGCCGCGGGTCCCCTCCGTGCCCCTTCACGCCGAGTACGCTATGGAATGAATGCGGGCGTTTTCGCAATGTTTTGCCACGCGGACGAAGGGCGAGGGCGAGGCCTCTTCGGAGGGGACCGGAAGGGCTTCCGGAGCCGGCGCCGCGGCACGGGACGACATCGGCGGCGCGGACCGGTGCGGATGCGCGGTCACCGGCGGATGCCGCTCGGCGCGGACGCCAAGGCCCCGGTCCCTCCGCCGCGCGGTCGGCCCGGGGGCGGCGACGAAGCGGGCGACGGCGCCTGCGGACGGCCTCCGGACTCCGGGGGTGGTGCACGGAACGGACGAGACGAACACGGACCCCAGAGGTCCGCGGAGGGAAGGTGCCCCATGGGTCTCCTGGATTCGCTGAAGGCAAAGCTCGCCCCGGCCAAGGACAAGGTCGCCGACCTCGCACAGCAGCACGGGGAGAAGATCGACCACGGCCTGGACAAGGCAGCGAAGATGGTCGACGAGAGGACCAAGGGCAAGTACAGCGACAAGATCCAATCGGGTACGGGCAAGGCCAAGGACGCCATTGACCGCATCGGCCACAAGGACGGGGGCACGCCCGGTGGTGGAGGAGCGACGCCGCCGGCCGCCTGACGTCCCGCGTCCACCCTTGTGTCCCCGTACGGCGGACGGGCCCGGAACAGAGGGGAGGCGGGCCGGCCGCCCGCCGGGCGCGGCCCCCCCAGC